>JBEAMN010000166.1:0-3170 GCA_041165945.1 Actinomycetota bacterium | reverse complement strand
CATGAAGAATTCGATTCCTCAAGTGGCCACCTTCGCGCGTCAGTGCTATTTCACCACTTGCCTCTTTATCAAAAATTGCGCCACGTTCAATCAACTTACGAACTGCCTCGGGGCCTTCAGTGACTAATACGCGCACAGCTGCGACATCACAGAGCCCAGCGCCTGCTACCAAAGTATCTTTCTCGTGCGCTTCAGGAGAATCTCCATCGCCAAGTGCTGCAGCAATACCACCTTGCGCCCACTTGGTTGAGCCTTCATCAACCCTGGCTTTGGTAACTAGAAGAACAGATAAACCATATGTGCGACATTGCAAAGCAGTAGTAAGTCCAGCTATTCCTGATCCCACAACTATGACATCGGCGCGCGCTGTCCAACCTGGCGCTGGTGCTAATAACTTCATGCGCGTACTTCCATCGCCATATTGTCAATCAAACGGACCTCATTAATCCAGCCGGCGACAATTGCGCGAACTTGTTTACTACCTGAATGAGCGCGAGTGAAATCAGATTCATCGATAAAGTCTGCATAATCGACCTTGAGCAATGGTTCGCTGGCAAGTATTTGCCGTAGCTCTTCCTCAGTTTGGGCTGATGACAACGCCCGCGGGATTACCGAAGCGGCCAGTCTTTCAGCTTGGCTCAGGCGCACATTTCGAGATGAAGCGGCAACGCCATCGCCTTCGCGGAAAGTTGGCGCTGTAATTATTTGTACATCACCTGCAATAGTTTTAATGAGAAAGAGTTGTTGAAAATCTTTTTCACCAAAGATGGCAAATTTTGGTTTAACTAAATCAAAGAATCTTCGCACAACTGTCACCACGCCATCAAAATGTCCTGGCCGAGAAGCGCCTTCATAAATATCACCGATGGGCCCAGCAGCTAAGGTGGTAAAGCCAGTTGGATAGATTTCTTCGTAGCGCGGCAGCCATAAATGGGTAACACCCGCAGCTGCTGCAATTTCGATATCGATATCTGGTGTGCGTGGATAGAGCGCTAAATCGCGAGCATTCTCAAATTGAAGTGGATTTACAAAGATACTGGCGACAACGTTTTCAGAATAATTTTTCGCCAAAGTAAAGAGTGAGGCGTGACCGGCATGAAGAGCGCCCATGGTTGGAACAAATGCGCAGCCAGAAGGGAGCTCTTGCGCGTTTGTTACTACTTTCATGGCTCCAGTCCTTTCAGGTACCGGGCAGGCAGTGCGTTAATTCTAAGGCGTTACTGCAATTGCGCCAAAAGGTCTGAAATCTTGCCATGTGTAAGCAGAATGGCATCGGGTTCAATTTCAAACCACGGTTCAAGCACGAATCGCCGCTCGTGTGCACGCGGATGAGGAAGTTGTAATTCATCTGCGGCGCTCAAGAGCGAACCATATTGAATGAGATCAAGGTCAATAGTTCGTGGACCCCATTTTTCAATTCTCTCTCGACCCAAGCTCTTTTCAATTCCATGCAAGACCGCGAGTAGATCAGTTGCTGGAAGTTCTGATTCAAGTATGCACACAGCGTTGAGGTAATCAGGTTGTTCGGGACCACCAACTGGTTTGGTACGAAAGTAACTGGATACAGCTTGCACATCTGTTGCTTCGCGCAATAGGGCTATGGCTAAATCCATCTGTTCACGCGGATTTCCAATATTTGCACCGAGCGCAACTATCGCTTTCATCGCGTGATTGTTACCGATATATCTGCGACTTCAGAAGCAATCGGCGCTTTTGGCTTGTGCACAGTTACCTCTATCCAATCAATCTGTGGATGTTGAGTTTTGATGCGTTCGGCAATCCGGCCGGCAAGTCTTTCGATGAGTTGGCATCTTTCGCCTTTGATTTCTTCGACAACTAAATCGGTGAGTGCACCATAATCAATGGTGTCAGCTAAATTATCAGTTGTACTTGCCTTCGATAAATCCAAAGTGATTTCAAGATCGACAAAGAAATCTTGACCGTTCTTTGCTTCGTGCTCAAAGACACCGTGATAACCGAATCCCCAAATTCCCTTTAAGCTAATTCGATCGCTCACTTTTTCAGCACCTCAACATTTGCTTTCACTCCGTGCACGCGAACCGCCCAGATTCCTTTGCCAACCAGAGATTGTGTTACGGCAACAGTAGCTTCCTCGCGATCATCAGGGCTATCGCCCCCAAGGAAGCGCTTACGTGAGTGGCCAATCAGAACTGGATAACCAAGGGCGACAAATTCATCGATTCGATTGAGGATTTCCCAGTTATGTTCTGCATCTTTCGCAAAGCCAATTCCTGGGTCGAGAATGATCTTCTCGCGTGCAATTCCAGCTGCTAACGCCTTATCCAATTGAATAGTTACTTCTGCAATTACATCTTCGACTACGTCGCCATAGATTGCCTTTGAATTCATATCTTTAGAGTGCCCACGCCAGTGCATAATCGTGTAACGACATCCAAGTTCAGCCACTGTTGCAAACATTTCTGGGTCTGCTGCCCCACCGCTGACATCATTGACAATGCTGGCACCCGCACCAACTGCCAAGCGGGCGGTGCTAGCGCGCATCGTATCGATGCTAATTTCAACATTGGACTCAGCAAGGGCTGCTATCACCGGAAGTACGCGAGCTTGTTCTTCTTCCTCAGAAACGCGATCAGCGCCTGGCCTGGTGGATTCACCACCGACATCAATGATGTCCACGCCTTCTTCTACCATTTCATATCCGCGTGCAATGGCAACTTGCGTCTCAAAATTTACTCCGCCATCTGCAAAAGAATCTGGAGTGACGTTGAGAATTCCCATAACCAGCATGACAATTACCGATTCGTAATTAAGCTGATTGCTTCAGCGCGCGTGGCTGCATCGCGCAAAACACCGCGCACTGCAGATGTTGTTGTGCGTGCTTGAGATTTACGAACTCCGCGCATTGACATACATAGGTGTTCGCAATCAATAATCACAATTACGCCCATCGGATTCAAAATTTCTACCAGCGCATCTGCAATTTGTGTAGTGAGCCGCTCTTGCACCTGTGGGCGGCGAGCAAAGAGATCAACTAAACGAGCTACCTTTGAAAGTCCAGTGATCTTTCCACTTGGAATATACCCAACGTGTGCAACGCCATGGAAAGGCGTCAAATGATGTTCACAATGTGAAAATACTTCTATATCTCGAATTATTACCAACTCGTCATGGCCGATGTCGAAAGTTGT
>JBEAMN010000165.1:0-3211 GCA_041165945.1 Actinomycetota bacterium | reverse complement strand
TTCTAGCGCTATTTCAGTTGTAGTTTCTGAAATTTCCGAATAGGCACCTCCCATGGTGCCAGCCAGCGCGAGAGGTTGTTCATCGTCACAGACCATTAAATCATCTGGATCTAGCTGTCTCTCCTGCCCATCTAAGGTAATAAATTTCTGTGCCTTGCCTGCACGCTTGATGGTTAAACCGCCTTTAATTTTTGACTTATCGAAAGCGTGAAGCGGTTGACCAAGCTCAAGCATGACATAGTTGGTGATATCAACAACAAGGGATATGGAGCGCATCCCCATTTTTTCAATTCGCCGACGCATCCATAGTGGCGTGGTAGCTGTCGGGTCAAAATCGGAGAGGGTGCGTAGATAAAAGACAGATGCGGTTGCTGGATCTGCAATTTTTGCACTAACGCCCTGTCCAGTTTCTGGAAACGTTAACGAGCGAAGAGCGTCAACTGGATCTCTATAAGTAAGACCTAATGAACCAGCGACTTCTCGCGCAATCCCGCGAATGCTTAGGGCGTAGCCACGATCGGGATTAATAGAGATATCAAAGATGACATCATTGATCTCCAAGCCTGCAATTGCATCGCTTCCGATTATGACGCTCTCTTCTGAGAAAGTCATGATTCCAGAGTGGTCATCGCCTAAACCAAGTTCGCGCGCGGAACAGATCATCCCGTTAGAAGTCTTTCCGTAGGTCTCACGGGCGCCGATCTTGAAATCTCCCGGCAAGACTGCACCGGGTAGAGCCGCAACTACGCAATCACCAACCTTAAAATTTGTCGCACCGCAAATGACATAGCGTGTCTCTTGCTCCCCGCAATCCAACCCCACATATCTGACGGGCTTCTTAAACTCAGTGAGCTCCTCGATTGATAAGACTTTTGCAAATACAAGTGGTCCTGACAGGCCTGCACCTTGCGTGATGATCTCTTCCACTTCGAATCCAACGCGAATTAAAGCCTCAGAAATAGATTCAGGTGAAGTACCTGATGGAATTTCGACGAATTCATTAATCCATGACAGTGGTGCGCGCATTTATAGACCCACCCCAAATTGACGAGTAAAGCGAAGATCGCCTTCAACGATGTCATGCATATCAGTAATTCCATGGCGAACCATGAGAGTGCGTTCGAGCCCCATGCCAAATGCAAAACCTGTATAAACGCTGTTATCGATGCCGCACGTAGTGAGCACCTTCGGGTTGACCATTCCACAGCCACCCCATTCAATCCAGCGGCCATTGAAAAAGATATCTACCTCAGCGCTTGGCTCAGTAAATGGAAAAAATGAAGGTCGCAGTCTGGTTGTGACATCTGGACCGAACATATGTTGCGCGAAATTATCTAAAGTTCCTTTGAGATGCGCCATCGTGATTCCTTTATCAATCACTAAGCCTTCCACTTGGTGAAAGACCGGACTATGTGTTGCATCGAGTTCATCAGCGCGGAATGTTCGTCCGGGGCAGATCATGTAAATCGGTGGTGTATGAGAAAGCATCGACCTGATTTGCACAGGTGATGTTTGAGTGCGAAGAACCATTCCGGATTCGAGCGGTTCGATAAAGAAGGTGTCTTGCATGGTTCGTGCTGGATGATCTGCTGGAATATTGAGAGCATCAAAATTAAGCCAACCAGATTCCAGCTCCGGCCCTTCTTCAACTGCATAGCCTTGTTCAATAAAGAAGTCTGAAATTTCATTTTTGATAATTGTTATCGGGTGTAATCCACCACGATGGCTTCGCTGTACCGGCAAAGTAATGTCAACAACTTCTTCGAGAAGCACCTTGGCATCTCTTTCTGCCTCTAATTTTGCAGTTGCTGCTGCAAGCGCTGAGGCGATTTCTGCCTTTGCATCACCGATGAGTTTTCCAGCCGAAGCTTTCTCATCGGGAGAAAGTGACCCAAGTGCGCGGCTGGCAAGGGAGATTGGTGCTTTATCACCGCTGTGTACCAACCGAGCGCTCTTCAATTCTTCAAGATTGGCCGCCGCCGAAAATGCGCGTTTTGCGTCGCTTACCCACGTTGCGATTTCTGACGGATTCATAGCCGTAATTCTAACCTGCAACCATTGAAGAAAGAGTGAAGATTGTTATCGCAGCCGCTGCCGATAAATTGAGGCTCTCTGCTCGACCTGACATTGGGATTGTTACTTCTGAGACTGATTGACCCAATTCACTTGCTGATACGCCTCGTGCTTCATTGCCAAATATTGCGATTGCACCATGTGGAATCTTTACATCTGTAATCGATGTATCAGCGTGTGAAGAGAGTAAAAGTGGGGTCGCCTTCGGGAATGATCTAACCACCTCGATAAAAGGCACTCCCTCGATAATCGGAATATTCCAGAGCGAACCGGCAGTAGCTCTCACAACTTTTGGCGAGTACATATCTACGGATTCAGGCGATGTTATAACAGCAGATGCGCCCATAGCGTCCGCGGTGCGAAGCACTGTTCCAGCATTTCCTGGATCTTGAATTTGATGAAGATAAATGATGAGAGGCTTATCCCCCACTTTGATATCTGAAATTGATAATTCGGGCTTATAACAGAGCGTCAATATTCCTTGTGGTGTGACTGTGTCTGACATCGCCTTCATGACGCCCTCTGAAACTTCTATGACTTCAATGGAATTCAGATTCAGTTCAGCTATTTTTGCCAACCCATTTTCAGTTGCGTATAAAGTCTTTATCTCTGGGCCAGTAGAACCTGTCAGCGCTTCACGCGCACATTGGATTCCTTCTGCAACAAATAGACCAAGTTCTCTTCGTTCTTTTGCACCTTTAGAACCAATAAGAGCCTTCACTCGCGCTATATGGGGCGAGTGAAGGCTCTCAATCATCGGATAGGTGCTACTTATGCAGCAGGTAGGTTCTTGCGTGCAACTTCCACGAGAGCCTTGAATGCTGCAGGATCGTTGGTCGCAATATCTGAAAGAACGCGACGATCGATCTCAAGACCAGATGCTTTAATGCCCTGGATGAAACGGTTATAGGTCATTCCGTTTTCGCGAGCTGCAGCGTTAATGCGCTGAATCCATAGCTGACGGAAATCGCCCTTCTTATCTTTACGATCGTTGAAGGCGTAGACCATTGAGTGCGTTACTTGCTCCTTCGCCTTTGTGAAAAGACGTGAACGCTGTCCGCGATATCCGCTGGCGCGTTCCAGAGTTGTGCGACGCTTCTTTGCTGCGTGTACTCCGCGCTTGACTCTCATTTAGCCA
>JBEAMN010000164.1:0-2795 GCA_041165945.1 Actinomycetota bacterium | reverse complement strand
ACTTTGGAGCTTTCTAATGTTGCGAACTTGCCTGTGAAACTTTTCCCAGGAATGAAAATCGGCCAACTTTGCTTGATCAGATTATCGAGCCCTGCAGAAAATCCATATGGCAGCGCAATCTACGGCTCCCGTTATCAAGGACAACGCGGTCCAACCGCAAGTAAGTCGTGGATGAATTTCCACCAAAGCAAAATAAATTAATTTTCTTTTAGCGGGAAAGTTAATGTGAAGGTCGTTCCCCGACCAAGCTCGCTCTCAATATCGACGGAACCATCATGTGCATCCATAATCGCTTGCACAATAGATAACCCAAGACCACTACCTTCGGTTCCCGTTCGAGTGCGCGACTGATCAACTCGATAGAAGCGCTCAAAGACTCGAGTCTGTTGTTCGGGAGTGAGCCCTGGGCCTAAGTCGCTTACTTTGATTTGAACGCTTTCATCTCGTTGCAGCAACGATAAGGTTATTGGAGTTCCCTCAGGAGTATGAGTTGCAGCATTTACCGCCAAGTTGAGCACTGCTTGATATACCTTTACCGAATCACCAATAATGAAAACTTCATCATTTGGCAAGAGAATCGAGATATTCGCAGCTGGGTTACTTGCTTTTACAGACTGCATGGCATCATCGATGACCTTTTTAATATCTACTGCTTCATTCGCAATTGGTCGAGCTTGATCAAGGCGGGCCAGGGTAAGTAGGTCTTCGACGAGTGTGCTCATCCGTTTTGATTCGTTCTCAATTCGCCCAACTAGTTCTCGCGTTTTTTCCTCACCACTTATCGCCCCTTGGCGATGTAACTCCGCGAAACCACGAATGGCGGTGAGTGGCGTACGTAGTTCGTGGCTCGCATCGGCGACAAACCTTCGTAGCTTCTCCTCGCTTCGCCTTTGTACAGCAAATGATTCTTCGATTCGCCCCAGCATTCGGTTTAGAGAAGCGGTCAGACGCCCAACTTCGGAATTAGGTTTGGCATCAGGTAATCGAGCGGATAGATCTCCATTGGCGATAGCTTCAGCTGTTCCTTCCACAGCAGTCAGTGGCTTCATACTGAGTCGAATAGCCACTCGTGAGACAACTCCAACTAACAGCAACACCAATAAGCCAATGAATAAGAAGAGAATTTGTAGGCGACCAAGCGTTCGTTCAACATCTTCTAGAGAGAGCGCAGCCACTGCGCTACCAGCTCCTGATGGAAGTAAGCGCGCAAGCACTCTAAAGTGCGCCTTATCCTTGATGATGGTGTAAGGCTTCCCCTGTTTCTTAGCCACCATCGCTGGGGTAATTCCTGCGACAACACGTTCAACGCGCTCGGTATTAAGTTCACCACCGAGTCTTCCGATGATATTTCCAGATGGATCTAGGAGAGTCACACTGATTGCTGAAGGGACCTTTCGAAGCGGGCCACCCCGCAATTCGTTATCGATGTCATCTTCACGATCTGCCTCAATGCCCGCGCGGTCTAGCCGCAGAAATGAGCCACCAGCTACTGAATTCAATTGATCATCTAATCGACCAATCAGATAACTCTTGAGAGCGGTATGTGCAGCAAAATCTGCAACCCCAATTCCAAGCGCGCTTAAAACGAGAACGCTAACGGTCAAGCGATTCTTGAGGCTCGCTGTGCCAAACGAGTACTTAATACCTAGGCCACCTTGCTTGGTAAGCGCAGGCGATAACCAACGCCTCGCACAGTGTGAATCAACTGTGGTTCAAAGATATCTATCTTCTTGCGCAAGTACGAAATATAAGTTTCGACGATGCCTGCATCGCCGCGGAAGTCGTACTGCCAAACATGATCGAGAATCTGTGCTTTGGACACTACCCGATCGGCATTGATCAAAAGATAACGCAAGAGTGTGAACTCCGTAGGTGATAGTTCAATAAGTTGTCCGCCACGGCGTACTTCGTGTGTGGCTTCGTTCAATTCCAAATCAGCAAATCGGATCAACTCATCGTCGATATCTATCTCTATATCTCCAGTGCGACGAAGGATTGCTCGAACTCGAGCAATTAATTCCTCGAGACTAAATGGCTTCACCATATAGTCGTCGCCACCAATTGTTAGTCCAGTGACTTTGTCATCGGTGGAATCCTTGGCGGTGAGAAAGAGAACTCCCACTTTCAATCCATCCTTGCGCAGCTTCTCGCAGACTTCAAAACCATTCATGCCTGGCATCATGACATCAAGTACGAGGGCATGTGGTTTGAACTCTTCTGCAATCGCTAGCGCTTGCGCACCATTCATTGCAGAGCGCACATCGAATCCGGAGAACTTTAAGCTCGTCGAAATTAAGTCATTGATATTTGGCTCGTCATCGACGACAAGAATCCGTTTGATATCCTGCTTTGAGTCCTTGGAATTGATAGCCACTAGACCTCACCCCAAACCTGGTTGCATTGTTTACGTGCTCCCAATAGTGCGAGATTAGCCTGAGAATAAACTGAGAATGAGCCTCAATCGACCTTAGGGTTAGCCCCTCGACGGCCCTGAAACTGTCGAATCACTCCAATAATCGCGACGATCGTGAAGAGAACGATAACGAGCACCAGCCCATCCACGAGCAGCGGAGGCGGTTCCTGAAGAACTGCGAATATATAGATGTCAGGGATGAAGTGGGTGACCAGGGCGATGGCTCCCCAAATTCTTACCCGCGGCCAGTCCCGAGCCAGGCCGTAAATCACCACTCGAGCTGTGGCGATTGCATAGGGGATGGCAGCGCCGATATCAAATATGAAATAGAGAAGTGCGTTGACGCCATATTGGCCCAGCGTGTGCCATACAACAATTGATT
>JBEAMN010000163.1:0-3796 GCA_041165945.1 Actinomycetota bacterium | reverse complement strand
GAACTCACGATGGTTCGCCCCACTTTGGAAGAGATCTACCTCCAGATGATTGGCGGACAGGCGTGAGCGAGAAGGTAAAACAACCGGGCGTGCTCGCGATTGGATTTGCGCGTGGCATCTTAGAAATCAAACAATTCATGCGACAGAGGGAGAGTGTTGTCTTCACTCTGCTCTTTCCCATTCTTCTGCTCTTTATCTTTGGCTCGGTCTTCAAGGATGAGATTGCGCCGGGGGTGACTTTCAGTCAATATTTTGTTGCCGGCATGATTGCATCCGGCCTTGTGAATACTGGATTCCAACAATTAGCAATTACTATCCCGATGGAGCGCGATGATGGCACCCTCAAGCGTTTACGTGGCACGCCAGCGCCAACGGCCTCCTATTTCATAGGAAAAGTGATTCTGGTCTTGGTCAGCATGATCATTCAGGTCGGGTTATTACTTGCTTTTGGTGTTGCACTCTATGGAATATCGCTACCTACTACTGCGGATAAGTGGATAACTCTTACATGGGTGATGTTCTTAGGGATAACCAGCTCCACCATCCTTGGAATCGCCTTCTCGGTTGTGCCCAAGAGCGGTCGTGGCGCATCCGCAGTCGTTTCACCGATTGTGATTATTCTCCAATTCTTTAGCGGAGTCTTCTTCGTCTTCACTCAGTTACCAACGTGGATGCAAAACTTTGCGGCGATCTTTCCGTTGAAATGGCTTACCCAAGGAGTTCGCTCAGTTTTTCTCCCTGATTCATTTGCCGCACAAGAGGTGGCAAAAAGTTGGGAGCATGGCCGAACCGCTCTTGTGCTCACTCTATGGTTAATTGCTGGGTTTGCCATCGCAATCAAAACCTTCCGCTGGGAGCGGAGATGAGAAGAGAACTCCGAATACTCAGTAACGCCGTAGTGATGCTTCTGCTCTGGTCTAGCTCTAGCTTTGCCATCTCCACTGGCGTGAGCGCTGCAAGCACTCCCAAACCGAAATCTTCACCAACGGCCAAAAAGAAACCAGCGAAGAAGCCTGCCAAGAAGACAACCAAGAAGACAACCAAGAAGACAACCAAGAAGAAGCCTGCCCCGAGAAAAATTTCAAAACCTATTCCCTCTCCCTCGCCGAAATGGCCGCCAAAAGGATTCAAGGCAGTTGATGGCGTGTATATCTCCACTCCAAAGAGTGAACGAGAACTCGTCGGGGTTCTGAGCGCAAAAACCACGCTACTTAGTGAGATTCAAGCCTGCGATAAGAGGGTCTGCGCTGTGGTCTATGTTGCTTCGAAGAGTAAATGTAATTGGTGGGAAGTGCAGTCAATTGTCATAGGACGATATGCAGATGTGTTAGGGAATCTGCGAACTCTTGCTGGAACCTCACAGGCGCGAGAGATTAAGACAATAATCCTTATTAGCAAAGAGCCCGTTGAGAGCTATGCGGAGATCCTTAATATGAGAGCTTTCTGTCGGAACGATAAACGCGTTGGAAAAGTTCCTAGCAACACCTTCACTCCCAATCCCGAACTTGCACCAACACCTTCGGCTACTGCTTCGCCTGCCCCCACACCCGATTCAAGTCCAGCAGCTACTCCGGCTGCAAGCTAGCCTTCTATCACTTATTCTTTGACCCATGCTCGGTGGAATCAATAACCAACTTTTTTTACAGGCCTTTGGTGGATTCTTCGCACTCCTTATTCTCATTCCCTTACTCAAGTGGACCTTCTCCCGCGGAAAATCCCATGTAGCGAGGCCGGCAAAGAGTGGGAATAGTGATGAGTACGGTTTATTAGTTCCGGTGAGTCATCCAGCCAATTTTATCGAAGGCGAGATGGAGCGAAAGAAATTAATTGATTCAAATATCAAAGCCAATCTTGTGCAAGCAAAAGATGGAATTGCGCTACTGGTTTTTCCCGAGGAACTCTCCGCCGCTAAAGCAGTCTTACGCCAAAAGTAATCGGCTAGCGATTAGCGCCCGGGACCCACAACTCATCCCCGACGCTCTTATTCTCATAACGCGCAAGGACAAAGAGCAAATCTGAAAGTCGGTTGAGATATTTCGCAGTCAATGGATTGACTCCAGCGCCAAATGCATGGATGGCCGCCCAAGTGCAACGCTCTGCTCGTCGAACAACAGTTCGTGCAACGTGTAATAGCGCTGCTGCTGCCGTCCCTCCTGGAAGGACAAAAGAACGGAGCGGCGTGAGATCGGTGTTGAAGTGATCGATCTGCTCTTCAAGGTGCGAGATCTGAGATTCCAGGATGCGCAATTGCTCATGGGGCGGGTTATCCACCATCGGCGTGCAGAGATCCGCGCCCACATCGAAGAGATCATTTTGGATTCGGGTGAGTAGCTTCTTCACCTCAGGAGAGAGCGTTGCAAGCGCGAGTACCACCCCGATACTGGAATTGGCCTCATCTACAGTTGCATATGCCTCAAGACGAGGGTCATTCTTTGAGGTGCGACTCATATCCCCTAGCGAGGTCGTGCCATCATCTCCGGTTTTTGTATAGATACGAGTCAGATTCACCATGCTCCTACCTTACGCTTAACCTCTACGATGAACCACATGGAACGATTTGAGGTCACTGGGGGCGCCCGACTCGAGGGCGAGGTCCAGGTATACGGCGCGAAGAATTCTATCCTCAAATTGATGGCTGCCGCTCTCTTGGCCCCTGGAGTGCACCGGCTTGGCAATGTACCCACCATCGCTGATGTTTCTATCATGGGCGAACTTTTGAGCAGACTTGGGTGTCAAGTTTCACACGACGAGAGCACATTGACATTGACCATCTCTGTTCCTGATCACTTGGAACATCGAGCCGATTACGATCTTGTACGCAAGATGCGGGCATCAATCAATGTACTCGGTCCACTACTCACCCGGACCGGGCGGGCTGAGGTTGCGTTACCAGGTGGAGATGCAATTGGTTCCCGAGGTCTAGATTTTCATATCAATGGATTAGAAGCGTTAGGTGCACAGGTCGCCAATGAGCATGGCTACATCATCGCAACCGTATCTGGACGACTTCGAGGAGCATTAATCGAATTGGAATTTCCCAGTGTTGGTGCGACCGAAAATCTTCTTACCGCAGCGGTGCTCGCTCGAGGTGAGAGCGTTATCGAAAATGCAGCACGTGAGCCAGATATCGTGGATATGGGAATCTATCTGCAGAAGATGGGTGCGCAGATTTCCGGGCTTGGTACATCTACCATCACAGTAAATGGAGTTGATGCACTTCATCCTGCAGATCACGAAGCGCTCCCCGATCGAATCGTCACGGGAACCTGGGCCTTTGCGGCCGCTATGACCAAAGGCGATATCACTATTCATAATGCCAACCCAGATCACTTGGAGATCCCGCTTGAAAAGTTGGTCCTCTCCGGAGCGGTAGTCACCACGATTCCAGAGGGCCTACGAGTGCGGATGGATCACCGGCCAAAAGCAGTGGATGTTATGACTCTTCCCTACCCGGGTTTTCCCACCGACCTGCAACCGATGATCATTGCTCTTAACTCAATAGCAACGGGCTCGGCCTTAGTGACCGAGAATGTCTTTGAAGGTCGCTTCATGTTCATCAACGAACTTGTTCGCCTCGGCGCCGACATAACTACCGATGGCCATCATGCCTTTGTCAAAGGGAGAGAGCTACTCTCAAGTGCACCAGTAGCAGCGACAGATATCAGGGCAGGAGCAGCGCTAGTACTTGCCGCTTTGGTCTGTGATGGTACGACGATTATTGAGGATATCTTTCACATCGATCGCGGCTATCCGCGCTTTGATGAGCAGCTTCGGGCGTTAGGCGCGAAGATCACCC
>JBEAMN010000162.1:0-4211 GCA_041165945.1 Actinomycetota bacterium | reverse complement strand
TGCTGGTTTTTCACCTTCAATGCGCTCGGCAAGTTACATCGAAAAACGCTACCTAATTCCGCTTACCTTCAAGTCGGGACATGGCGCACAGTCGAATATCTCGGTTGAGGCTATAAATAATCGGAATTCTCCGGTGGAGAATGGACGAATTTCTTCAAGAGCTTGGCGAACAATAAAGTCAGGGCTAGAGAATGGGCCGGTCTTGATTCAGGTTCCTGTTCGGGGGTATGTCCAATCACTCTCATGCTCAACGTGTCGTAACAGAGCCCTCTGTTCCTGTGGGGGAAAATTGGTTCTTACTCATGATGCGGGAACTCCAACCTGCACTCTCTGTCATGACCTGAAACGATCATGGAATTGTTCTTATTGCCATAGCCAGCGATTGCGCCAGAGCCAAATCGGTGACCTACGAATAGCCGAAGAACTAGGGCGCGCGTTCCCCAATCAAAGAGTGGTTTTCTCAAATCGCGACCACCGGATTCCAAGCGTTCCTGACGAACCTATGATCGTAGTGACAACACCTGGAGCCGAACCAGTGGCGCAAAATGGGTATGGAGCCATTGTGGTTCTTAACTCACAACTTCTTCTAGACCGCGCAACTCTTGATTCTGAGGTTGAGACGCGTAACCGATGGTTTTACTTAGGGTGCATGTTGAAGCAGGAAGGCATCATTTACGTAGATTGCGATTATGCCAATCGAAATATTCAAGCGCTAGTGCGCTGGGATCCAATTGGTATAGCTCTCACAGAACTAGGTGAGAGAAGGAATTTACTCCTACCTCCAACTGTAAAGGCTGTCGAAGTGTCTGGTGATTTGAGTGCTGTTACAGAAGTAGTGCGCAATCTCCCCGAAAACGTTCTGGTTTCACATCCGTTAATCGCACATACTGGGGAGAGCGTGGTGTTAATTCGAGCAAAAGCGCGCGAATCGCAGGCGTTAATCAGTGAAATCTTCCGCCGTACAAAGCATCAATCGGCATCTGGCGCGCGGGTCGCTCGCGTTAAAATTGACCCAGTTTCTCTCTAAAAAGGTAATATAACCAGGTGGCAATTCAACCAATCCGTCTCTTTGGCGATCCCATATTGGCGACTAGAGCGCAAGAGGTCGATAATTTTGATAAAGAGATTCGGCAATTGGTAAAAGATCTCACCGACACAATGCTTGATGCCCCAGGGGCGGGTTTAGCTGCACCACAAATCGGGGTCTCTCTAAGGGTCTTCACCTGGTCAATTGATGATGAGGTAGGGCATCTAATCAATCCCGTACTCTCTCTTGGCGAGGAGGAGCAAGATGGAGATGAAGGGTGTTTATCTATCCCGGGTTTGACCTATCCCTGTAAAAGAGCGTTCACGGTAGTTGCTGACGGTTTCACGATGCATGGTGAACCGGTGCGGCTAGTCGGGGAAGAATTACTGGCCAGAATTTTTCAACATGAGACTGATCACCTGAATGGCATTCTCTTCGTTGATCGCTTGGATAGTGAAACCAGAAAACTTGCGTTGAAGGATATAAAAGATAGTGAGTGGTTCGGCTTGAACCCTCCCCAAATAAGGTTTTCACCACACGCAACTGGTGGCCTGGGCCTCTAGTGCGCGTAATACTCGCTGGTACTCCATCACTGGTTTTACCAATTTTCGATTCTGTGTTTCACGGCGGAGCTGAAATTCTCTCTGTCATAACGAATCCACCCAAATCTCGGGGGAGAAGTGGTTCGCTCCAACCGTCACCAGTAAGCGTGTGGGCAAGGGAGCGAGGGCTCTGCGTCTATGAAGAGAGTAATTTAGAGGGAATTCGCAACCTTCTACCCTCTGCAGATGTTGTATTGGTCGTAGCTTTCGGGCAGTTGATCCCTGAGGATCTCCTCACTCTTCCCAAGCGTGGTTGGGTCAATATTCACTTCTCACATTTGCCACAGGCCCGTGGGGCAGCTCCGGTACAACGGTTAATTGAAGCGGGAGCGGAAACGATTGGATACAGTGTTTTTCAACTCGACCAAGGAATGGATACCGGTCCGATCTTTTTTCAGAGCAAGGAAGTACCCATCTCTGGATTGACAACTGGAGAGGTGTGGGAGATTCTCATCAAAGAGGCTGCCAATGAAATTAATGGAATTTTGTCAAGGATTTGCCAGGGAGAACCGCCAATTCCGCAAAGTCAATATTTAGGAAGGGTGGCGCTAGCTCCAAAGATCTCCACCGAAGAAGCCAAGATCTTCTGGAGCCAATCTAGTGATCGAATAATCGGAAAAATTTTGGCATTTAATCCAAGCCCAAGCGCTTGGACTTCTTTCCGCGGGGAGCGTTTTTTAGTTCATCGAGCCATTCGCGCAGAACAAAAGGATGAAGCAGAGCTTGCATCTCGAGCATCACTCACATTAGGTGAAATCGTCAGAGTCGATGCGGGTGTATTTGTGGCCACTGGCTCTGGATTTATACAACTTGCTGAGGTGCAGCCATCCGGGAAAAGAAAAATGTCATGCGAAGAATGGTTGCGGGGAGTAATTCTGGGCATTGGCGAGAAATTTGAATAAACGAAGGCCAGAGCGTATTGATTCAGGCTTTGAGTCGAGAAACTTAGCCCTCGGTGTGCTTTTGAAAATCGAAGCGCACGATGGATATGCCAATTTGGTGCTACCAAGCGAGCTACGACGATTCCCACTCGAAGCACGAGATGCTGCGTTTGTCACCGAACTTGTTTATGGCACTCTCCGTAAACGCCTCTTCTATGACAAGGTGATTGAGAGCGCCGCATCGCGAAAAATCGGGAAAATCGATCGAACCCCGTTAAATATCCTTCGAATAACTGCTCATCAGTTACTCACGCTACAGACCCCGCCGCATGCTGCCGTTGATTCAGCGGTCCGGCTGGTGGTGCGAAATAAGTCAGGATCGGCATCAGGGTTTGTTAATGCGATATCTCGACGAATCAGTGAGAAATCCGAGTCAACTTGGATTGATAACTTGAGTGAAGGATTAAATGAACTGGAGAAGCTCTCACTCGAATATGCCCATCCACAATGGATAGTGGAGAAATATCTCGAACGTTTAGGGGATATGGAGTCCGTCAAACGAGAGTTGGCAGCAAATAATGTGAATCCACGGACGACGGGAGTGATCTATCCCGGTTATCAGTGGTCGAGGCAGTCGCTCTCCAATAGCCAAGAGAGCCAATGGTCCTCGAGCTGCCGATATTTAGAAGGTAACCCTGAGCAATTCGAGGAGATTCGTAACGCCCATGGCGGGGTGCAAGATCAAGGCTCTTTTTTAGTAGCGCAGGCGCTCTCATTGGCGGCTCGCTCGGAAGATGGCCCAAACGTTGGCATCTGGGTTGATCTTTGTGCTGGGCCAGGGGGTAAGGCAGCGTTGCTCAGTCGTTGGGCGGGCCACTCCTCGGCCAACTTCCTCGCCCTTGAGATATCTGAAAAGAGGGCAGGGCTGCTTACTCGCATGACCGATCAGGTTGTCATCGCAGATAGTCTCAAGGCCCCCATCCGTTCGGGGAGCGCATCGGTCATTCTTCTTGATGCGCCATGTTCTGGATTAGGTGCGCTCCGAAGGCGCCCTGATGCACGGCACCGAAAAAAACCTGAAGAATTAGCAGAGCTAGCTGATTTGCAGCGAAAGTTGATGAAGGCAGCAGTAGACCTGCTATCAGAGGGTGGAGTCCTGGGGTACGTAACCTGCTCTCCTGTTTGTGAAGAGACGTCGATGAATAGAGATTGGCTTCTTGAGCAGGAGAAAAACCTCGAACTTTTAGATGCTCGAAAGTACATGCCCAAGAATATGGAATTAGGGGAGAATTTTGATATCCAATTATGGCCAGGGATGCATGGGACTGATGCAATGTATCTTGCGCTCTTTCGAAAGAAACCCTCTGCAGCGATAGGATGATTCCGTGAGTGTGCGAATAACACCAAGTATTCTCAATGCAGACTTTTCACGATTAGATGAAGAGATTGCGCGAGTTGCTGAAGTCTCTGATTTGATCCACCTTGACATCATGGACAATGTTTTTGTTCCAAATTTTACTTTCGACTTTGACAAAGCGGCAAAAATAATTGAGAACTGCCCGATTCCAGTCGACTCTCATCTCATGGTTATGGAGCCTGAGAAAGCAGCGCCTCGTTTTGCAGAGATGGGCTCAGCGAGCGTGACCTACCATTATGAAGCTGCAATCAATCATCGACAGATTATTGAGGATGTGCATGGAT
>JBEAMN010000161.1:0-5207 GCA_041165945.1 Actinomycetota bacterium | reverse complement strand
CCTGAACGCTTTCCATGAGATGGATCAAAACTTCCTCCCAGACAGCACCCCGAAATTTATCGGCCAGGTAATGAACTTCATCCATTACTACAGACCCTAAATTGTTCAGAGTCGTAGAGTTGGCATACAACATATTTCGGAGAACCTCCGTGGTCATCACCAAAATATCTGCCTCAGAATTTATATTCGTGTCACCAGTTAAAAGTCCAACTCGATCTTCACCGAACTTTTCTGAAAATTCAAAGAATTTCTGATTGGAAAGAGCTTTGATAGGTGTCGTATAAAAACACTTCTTGCCTTTAGCAAGAGCTGAGAAGGCAGCAAATTCACCGACAACGGTCTTTCCTGCTCCCGTGGGAGCTGCAACTAATACTCCCTTGCCATCCTCAACTGCTTGACACGCCTTGACCTGGAATTCATCAAAACCGAATTCAAATTGGTTGATAAATTCATTGGTGAGTGGATGATTGGCTCGTATCTTTGCCGCAGCATATCTCTCAGCTGGGGACGTTACAGACTCCACGTTAGACCTGCTCCCCTAATGCACTCGGCCGAGACCGGAGCTGGTCCGATTCTCTCTCCATCAGCATAGGCCACCGCCTCGGCTGTCAATCGCACCTTAGCGCTGCGAATAACTTTAACCTTTGGATGGGAAATATGAGACCCTGAATAAACAGATGGAAAGACTCTTAAAAATTCAAACTTACTTACTGGCTCCAGAATCATCACATCAAAGAGACCGTCGTCCATCTTTGCTTGTGGGCAGACGTACATTCCGCCACCATAAGAGCGTCCATTGCCGATCGCGATGAGCATTGCTTCTGTTGTAATGGTTCTAGTGTCCAACTCAATCTCATAACTCAGCGGCTTAAATCTAGGTAATTCAAGTGCTATCGCTGCGTTATAGCGCTGTGGTCCTTTTGGCCAGGAGAGAGAGTTTGCTCGCTCGTTGACCACTGAATCAAATCCGGTACTAAGAATTGCAGCAAACCATTCGGAATCAACTATTCCGAGGTCAATTGGCTGCGCATCCTGGGTCGTAACTCGATTTAGATAGGAGGAAATATCATCAAGGGACCAACCTAATGTTCGAACTATGTCGTTGCCTGTTCCCGCTGGCATCACCGCAAAGGGAATATGACGTGGAACTGCAAGTTGCAATATGAGATGTGCTAGCCCATCTCCCCCAATACTGACTATTCCTTGACACTCATTCTTCGATAGGAAACTTTCTAGATCTCTCTTGAGAAATTGAGCTGTCGATCCAGAAAAAACTTGATAGGAGAGATTTTTAGCCGCAAAGTACTCAATGACCTCTTGTGCAATTACAGCGCCTTTTCCACGCCCTGCCGTTGGGTTTATAGCTAACGCCCACATGGGTTGACCCTATCGGCTACTCGTCGATAGGTGTTGGCGCCTCTATTCGAGAACTACTGAGATTGAGCGATTCAGAGCGACTATCACGTCTCTTATCGACGATTAATGCGATTCCGCCCGCCATGAAGTAGAAGAGAATGAGTGGTGCCGACAATAAAATCATACTGAGTGGATCGGCTGTAGGCGAGAATGCGGCAACCACTAAGAATATTGAGAAGACCCACGCTCGCCATGGTTTGAGGATCGTCTTTCCTCGCAGGAATCCAATTAAGTTAAAGGTTAAGAGAAATATCGGCAATTCAAAAGCTAGCCCCACAAGCAAGATGAGTCTGAGGACAAAGTCGAGATAATCATCGAAACGAACAAGATTGCTCACCGCATTTGGGGTAAATCCAAAGAGCGCTTGAATCGCCACAGGAAGGATGAGGTATCCAAGAGTCGCTCCCATGATGAAGAACGGTGTGGCTGCACCTACGAAGAGGATGCTATTTCGCTTCTCTTTTCGATGGAGAGCAGGTGCGATAAATGCCCACAATTGGTACAACCAAAATGGCGCAGAAACGATTACGCCAGTCAGAAGTGCAACCTTTATCTGTAAATCAAGTGGACCTAGAACACCGCTGATGTAGAGCGCCCCACAACTATCAGCACCTGCAGCCTGCGCTGCCCGTAAATCACAGACCGGTCTAGCGAGAGTAACGATTATCGTGTTATAGAAAAACCAACCACCAGCAAACGCGATAACGATGGCGATGGCCGAAGCCAGCACTCTCCGTCGTAATTCTCGTAAGTGATCAAGCAGTGGCATCCGTCCTTCATTTGCAGACGCCATCTATTTATCTCTCTTTTTTGCCGTCTTCTTCGATCGCAGCGTCGTCAGCTTTCATTTCCTTCATTTCGCTCTTGAAAATTCTCATGGAGCGACCGAGAGATCGGGCAGAGTCAGGAAGACGCTTTGCGCCAAATAGGACAAGTACAACGACAAGGAGGATGACTATTTCTCTTGGGCCTAAATTCATTCCAGTGACTCCTTAGCTGATAAGTGAGCCTAGATTACACCAGCCGAGTTTTTATGGGTAGGTGGAGGCTGTCTCACAGATAACGATCAAGTATCGATTGCGCCCTCTTCGCAAGGGACTCTCTCATCTGGCTCGGTGCGATGAGTTTGAGGGAATCTCCAGAGGCTAAGAAGGCTCGCTCAATCCATTCGGTTGAGTAAGAAGATGATGCGAACTCTTCACCAACTGATATTTCTCCGAGCCCAAATCGCTCTGCAGTTTCACGTGATGACCGCAACACCTGCGCGCGGAATGGGACCTTAGGAATTTCATGTGGAACCAGATCCTTAGGTCGTTCTACCTTAGTTTTCTCAGCTTTTGTAATCCTATCGACACGAAAGAATCTGAAATCGTTTGCAGAGTAACAATACGCATGGAGATAGGAATGGCCTTGCTCCTGCTGTAGCTCAATTGGCAGAATTGTTCGGGAAGATAATTCGTCACGATAGAGCGAGTGATACTCGATTACCAAACCACTGTTGTCAGCGAGAGCTGCGCTAATTACCACTTGAATCTGGGGCTGCAGGTGTGGAGTGACCGATATTGATGGTGGCAGTTTAACAATATGCAAGATTCTCTCTCGCAAAGATTGAGTGAGCGATATCAAGTCCTGGCGATCTGTCGGTATGACTGAAAATATTAAATCGAGACCCAGTATGAGCGCTACCGCCTCTTCAAGGGTAATGGATCTAGGTTTTTCAAGCGTTGCTGCATTTCTGATGCTGACATATCCAGAGTCGAAACTTAAATCCATAAGCTCTAAGGGGGTATAACCAGGAAGTCCGCACATCCACAACGTTGTTAGATCCTCAGTCAACTCCTTTTCAGTGACACCGAAAGTCTTCGCCAGCGCCTCGAGCGCGATACCTTGATGAGCGTGGATATATGGCACCAAATCCAATAATCGAGCTGCCTTGTCCAGCGGTGATTGGGATTTTCTAGGCATGATTGCTCACAAGCGATTGCAATCTGTAGATGATCTGTTCTCTCAACTCTATCGGTTGCTGAACAAATGCATCTTCCCCATGCCAAAGAATAAGCGAGGTCAAGGTGTCGATGTTGAGAATCGGAATTGTGAGCTGATCCCACTCTCCGATTCGCTTTATGTCGGTCGCTAAAACTCGAAGAGCTGCACACTTTCCTTGCCTGACATCGACAATCGCAAAGAACGTTATCTTTACAGCGTCATACGTGTCACCAGCCTTTTTCTCATCGGCGAAATCAAAGTCTTTCTGGACTTTTCCGACAGAAAAATCTCCGAGAATTCGATCTAGTCGAAAGGTGCGCTTCTCCTGAATGGCTTGGTCGACTCCGGATAGGTACCAGAATCCATTGTTACTTTTGAGTCCGGTTGGAACTATTTCTCGCACTTCGCGTTGCAACTCAGAATTGAGATAAGTGAACTCCAGTATTCGGTGCTCTGCAATGGCGCGAGTAATTGATGCAATCTCTGGTCCGGCATCTGGCAGAACAGGTGCGATACCGGGTAGATCTAACTCATCAATAGGAATCCCGAGGGATGCCAGTTTGACGAATGCACTCTGTGCCGCGCTACTCAGTGAGGCGCCCTGCCATGCCGATGAAGCTAGTGAAAGGAGCGATACTTCCAACGGAGAAACCTCTCCTAGATTCAATTCGTAACTTTCACGCTTTATCCGGTAACCAGCTTCATCGTTGAAAAGCGGATCAAAAGAGCCAACTTCAATCTCAATTCCTAGGGAACGCAAATCATCCTTATCTCGCTCAAACATTCGCTCCTTAGACTCATGGCTTCCCTCATAACCATCAACGGAGTGAAAAATCTCGGATTTAGTCAGATATCGTTTCGTAGCTAGCAGCGCGATAGTTAAATTAACTAGCCGCTCACTCTTCCGCGACACCGTACGCACCTTTTGCTGGACGTCGGCGACGAGGAAGTACATCAACTCCAGGGGCCATTCTCCTGCTGTAAATCAGAAAACCGGTGTGACCGATCATCCGCTGTTGTGGACGCACTGCCAGGCCTTCATGGTGCCAACCGCGAACGATAGTCTCAGAACTTTCAGGTTCAGTGAAATGTCCATCCTCCTTAATCGCTTCGGCGGTTGCAGATAGTTGCGTCGTGGTTGCGACGTAGGCGAGCAAGACTCCTCCGGGACGGAGCACCTCCGCAGCCTTTGCTACACATTCCCATGGGGCGAGCATGTCTAGCACTACTCGATCAAACTGTTGATCAAAGGTCTGGTCTTGCAGAGAACCTACTTCCAACTTCCAATTCGCAGGGCGGGATCCAAAGTAGTTCTCAACATTTGCGCTAGCATTTTCTGCGAAGTCATTCCTTCTTTCAATTGAATGAACCAAACCTTCGGGACCAACGGCACGCAAGAGTGAGAGAGTTAACGCTCCACTTCCCACACCGGCTTCTAAAACTCTCGCGCCTGGGTAGATATCTGCGACGCCAACGATCATGGCAGAGTCTTTTGGATAAACAATCGTTGCACCACGAGGCATAGATAAAACGTAATCAGCGAGTAATGGAATGAAGGCGGTGAATTTAAGTCCGGCAGTGGTGCTTACTACTGAACCTTCTGGTAATCCCACTAAATCATCATGGTTAATCCAACCTTTATGGGTATGCCACTCTTTACCCGGAGTGATGGTGAAGCTGTATAGCTTTCCCTTTGGATCAGTGAGTTGGACGCGATCGCCAATTTGGAAAAAACCGGGTGTAGACACAGGTGAATCCTAGGTGAAACCCCCCTGGTTTCGTCACCCCATCCATGTATCGTGGGC
>JBEAMN010000160.1:0-14936 GCA_041165945.1 Actinomycetota bacterium | reverse complement strand
CTGTCGCTTTGCTTGCACAACGACGCCATTGTCAAAAATCTCACCGCCCCATACGCCCCATGGCTCTTGCCTAGAGAGCGCACCCTCGAGACAACGCGCACGCATAGGACATGCAGTGCAGAGATCCTTCGCAGTTTCGAGCAGCTCTTGAGATTCAGAGAAGAAGAGCTCAGGGTCGACTGAGTGACATGGAAGTCCAAAACCCTCATCTTCCTTATAACCCGAATTCTCATTGCGAGTTAGCTCGTAAACGCCAATCTTTGTATCTGCCCAACCTGGAACCAACAGTTCATGAAATAGAACCGTCATTGCTCTTCACCTTCCCTCAACTCATCATGCTCACTTCACTGCGGACCATCCGCATTCAGTGTCTTCTCTATTTTCTTTTGGATTTCCCTGGGAAAAAGAGAAAGGGCCCGCGAATCCTGTTGGATTCGGGGCCCCCGGAGAGCTTCGCGGCTTAGCCTGCGATCTCCCGGGTGCCACCGGATCCAAAATGCTTTGGATTACCTGTGGCGTAAGTTGAATAAGAGCGTGCAAAGTCGCTCGAAGGGCGCCAACCGGCGCTTCGAGTAGTGGTAGCAATTGCTAGTGCCACTGTGACTCACCTTTCGACTGTTTCGCTCAAAAGTACCTACCTGCGTAGGTGCTAGGAAGAGGGTACGGGCTGGCCCCACCTCGAGGCAACTCAATAAAAATCAAGGCTCCGAGCCCCAATAAATCCCAGGCTCACGATTAGGCTTGAAAACTATGTTGGCCAAGATCCGAGATACCGAAATCTTCTTCGATGTTCATGGGGCTGCGCTTGAGATTGACGGTGCTACCGTGCGCGAGAAACCGGTTGCATTCGTATCCCATGGTGGACCTGGAGCTGAACATTCCATCATGCGTCCGGGCATGGATCCACTGGGTGAGTACGCACAAGTTGTCTACTGGGATCATCGCGGACAAGGTCGCTCGGCCAGAGGCGATGTCAGCAAATACACCCTCGATGAAAATGTTGAAGATCTAGAAGCGCTCAGAATCCATCTTGGGATAGAGAAGATTGTCAGCGTTGGGACCAGTTACGGCGGAATGGTTGCAATGGCACATGCGGCTCGTTACCCGAAGTCAGTCGCAAAGTTACTTCTCATAGTCACAGCAGCGCATAGCGGATTAAATGAACGCGCACAAGAAATCGTCGCCGAGCGTGGAAGCGATGAAGAGAAAGAAATCACGGGACAACTTTGGGCTGGAGAACTCACCACTGACGAGGCGCTACGAAATTACTTCCGCAAAACTTGGGGACTCTATTCGACAACTTTTGATGAGAGTAAACGAGCTAAGAATGAAGAGTCACTTGCGCGAACGATTCTCTCCCCCGAAGCGCTCACTCACGCCTTCGCTCCAGGTGGTTTCCTGCGCACCTTTGATTTGCGACCAGAGCTGGGAAGAATTACTGCTCCCACTCTGATCCTTGCTGGACGACATGATTGGATTTGTGCCCCAGAATTCTCTGAAGAAATCCATGCGCTCATTCCTGGTTCGCATCTGAAAATCTTTGAAAATAGTAGCCACTCAATTCGTGGTGATGAACCGGAGGCATTCCATGCAACAGTCAAGGAATTTATTACTGGTTCAATCTAGAGCCAGATTAATCAAGATTGTTCCAGATTGTTCCAGATTGTTAAGGTAACTCAATCAATCACTGAGGAGGGTGCGCAATGAGCGGTGCGAAGGGCGAAGTAGAGGCAGCAAATAAGGCCGCTGCAGCAACGTTTTTTGAGGAGATCTGGAATCAGAAGAGCGAGGCTGCAATTGACCGCCTCGTTGCTGAGGATGCAGCGGGAAATGATCCAAAATTTGGCGTAGGTCGGGAGAGTTTCAAGGTTCAGTGGCGCAAATGGCACGCTGGTTTCTCTGATTTACATTTTCATGTCGAAGAAATCATTGCTGAAGGCGAACGAGTAGTAACGCGCTGGCGCCTTACCGGAACGCACGATGGTGAATTTCTCGGTCATGCTCCAACCGGTCGCACCGTAGATGTTGATGGGGTAAGCATCGATACCATTCGCGATGGGATTGTGGTCTCAGGATTTGATGCGTGGGATGCGTTGGGTTTCCGACAACAACTTGGCTTTATTCCCGAAGATTGAGCGATAGCCTGGCTTTCATCTGGGGTTGATGAGAATTCAAGTTAATCAGAATTGAGGGTCGGCAGAAGGCTCAAGAAGCGCGATGAGTCGCCACCGGCAAAAGAGAGCGAGAGCGAATCTTTTGCTCGCGTAAGGGCAACATAGAATAAGCGCCGTTCTTCATCGAGTAACTCATCTGAGGCAAGTGCATGCGAGATAGGCAAGACCCCCTCGCGCAGTCGAGGAATGAATACGTGGCTCCATTCCAAACCTTTCGCTGAATGAATTGAGGTCAGAACCACACCAATTACCTCGGGTTCGACATTGCTCCGTTCACGTTCATCAAATTCGTTGATGAGATCTCGCAAGCTCGCAGCTGGTAATCGCTCTTGCACCTCAGCAACAAACTCTAAAAGGCGCAACCGTGCATCATCACCGGCAGCTCGATCAGGATGCCAGCCAATTGAAGAGAGAGTCGCAATCACTTGATTGACAAGGTCTATTCCCGCTAGTGAACTCTCATTTGCGATTGCTGCTCCTCGAATCAGCCGAATCGCCTCTTTGATTTTTCCGTCATAGAAGAAGGGGCGTTGTCCTTGATTAGTGCCCACGATATTTACTGGAATACCCGTAGAAATCAGGATCTGTGCGAAGTCCTGAAGCTGATCGTTCCTTCGAAAGAGGACGGCAATATCGCGGGAGTCGACTCCGGACCTAATGAGTTCAGTGATCCGGGCTACTACCTTCTCGCTCTCTACCTCTTCATTGCTATGAGAGGTGAGCCGGACATTCATCTCGCCCTTGCCACGAATTGAGATGAGATTTCGATCCATTACCTTATTTGCCACGTTGACTATCTGCGAAGAAGAACGATAATTCCGTTCTAATCTAAAAACCTGTGCTTCGGGATATCGCTTCGTGAAGCCTAAGAGATACTGATTACTGGAGCCAGCGAACGAGAAGATTGATTGATCTGGGTCACCCACAACACAGATTTCTTTTCGACCTCCCAGCCACAAGTTAAGCAAACGCTCCTGAAGTGGCGAAACATCTTGATATTCATCGACGGTGAAATAACGGTATTGCGAGCGAACTCTCTCGATAATCGAACTCTGCTCCTCCAGTATGCCGACAAGAAGTAGCAAAATATCCTCAAAATCCAAGAGTCCTTCTTCATGTTTGCTGGAATCATAGCTCCGGTAAACTTCTGCAATTTCTTGGAATGTCAAACCCTGTGGCGCAACGCGAAAATGTTCCTGGGCATTTCGCGAATAATCTTCCGGTGCAATCTCTTGACCTTTAGCCCATTCGATTTCGGTAGCGATATCGCGAATGTTCACTCCACTTCGACTTCGCCCAATAGTCGATAGCGCCGCTGCTATGTAATCGCTTTTCTGCGAGAGAATCCGAAAGGGCTTGCCACCAATAGCCTCGTTCCAGAAGAACTGCAACTGGCGCCAGGCCGAACTATGAAAGGTATGGGCCTGTACGCCGGGAAATCCAAGTGTCGCTAACCGCAACCGTAATTCAGCTGCTGCGCGCGCGGTAAAGGTGAGCGCAAGGGTACGCGATGGTTCTGTGACGCCATTTTCCAGCGCGTGTGCGATTCGATGGGAAATTGTTCGAGTTTTTCCAGTACCTGCTCCCGCAATGATGAGGACCGGTCCACGAATGGCGCTCGCTGCCAAGCGTTGTTCATCATCTAAATCCGCAAGGAACTTATCGCTCATCGACTAGCGCCATGCTTCAGGGAAATCTATCGATCCTCCGTACCACGCTTCGATCATCCTCCGCGCAATACTGATTCCTGGAGGGATGAGTAATTCACCACTCTTCAAATCTGCAGTGAAGGATTCCTTGCTGTACCAACGTAGATCTTCGATCTCTTCGCCATCTGCCTGAGCGTCGTCAGGATTCTCTACAACTCCAGTAAATGCCAACATGATTGATGCGGGAAATGGCCACGCCTGCGAACCCAGATACTCAATCTGATTGATTCGCACCCCCGCCTCTTCCAGAACCTCACGTTTAACACATGCCTCCAGCGACTCTCCTGGTTCAAGGAATCCAGCAAAGTTGGAGTAACGCTTTGGTGGCCAAACTTTCTGACGACCAAGCAAAATTCGATTATCGCCATCACGGACAAGCACAATCACAGCGCTATCGGTTCGAGGATAATGTTCACTCTCATCGTTTCGACACTTTCGTACAGAACCACCTAGCGCGCTATAAGTATCCGCGCCACATCGGGCGCAATGAGTGTGAGTGTCATGCCAATTTGCCAGCGCCACAGCGTGTACTGCTGCGCCTGTTTCTATCTCGGTTGCAATCAATCCTGCCTCACGAAGCGTAAGCAAATCCTCTGCATCTTCTGCAAATGGAGCGTTGATAGCAAAGTAGCCAGTTCCAGATTGATCAAGACCTAAGAAATACCGATCACCCACTGGCACATCACTGGCGGAGAGCCACTGAATGGAATCAGTGTAGTGAAATTTTCCTTTGTTTACCTGGAAAATCTTCCCAGTAGCGAATAGCGCATCTAGGGCCTTCTCATCGGTGCGCAAGTGAGCCGCGCGATCGAGATGGGCGCGGGCCAGGGAGAGATTCATCAACGCCAGGCTCATAAGTGGCGAGCCTATCTAATTTGCCTCTACCGTTCACAAGTGAAGATTGCGACCTGGAACATACTCCACGGAATGGCGCTACCTGAAGGGGTGATCCATAACGAGCGACTGGCAGAGCGCGCCGCACAACTTGATGTGGACCTGCTGGCTATTCAAGAGGTTGATTACTTTCAAGCGCGCTCGCACTTCGCTGATCAAGCCGAACTTATCGCTGAAGCAATGAGTGCACCGTATATATCTCGTGCTTACGCAATTATCGGAACCCCTGGTGAGAAATGGCGAAAGTATTCCAGTGATGTCTCGAGTGAAACGAGCAGAGAGTGTTACTACGGGAATGGAATCATCTCGCGAATTCCCATTCGCCAAGAGTTTCGCTTGGAGCTTGGACGTTCCAAGGTTGGTGCACCGCTTGCAATCCCAGAGAAGCTACCTGATAAATCGCGACCAAAGATGAAAGTGATTTACATCCATGACGAATCACGAGTTGCGCATGCGGTGTATTTAGAAAATGGCGTGACTGTCATCAATACTCATCTCTCATTCGTTCCCGGTATGAATGTCTACCAATTGCGGAAGATTCTTCATTGGGCAAAAACTCTCCCTGGAAAGAAAATTCTGATGGGTGATTTAAATCTGCCGGGAAAGTTTCCTGAAAAAATTATGAAGTGGCGCTCAGCAGCCCAAGAGTTCACTTATCCCTCGTGGGGGGCGCGCTTGCAATTCGATCACATACTCCTATCAAGTTCAGAGCTAGTGAATCGTGGAAAGATCGACTTTGAACCACCGACACATATGGTCAGCGATCACCTGCCGCTAGGGATTGAGTTGGCACCTTTCGAATGATGGTGAGGAGCCCTTCGTGATCGAGTAGATCACTTGGCCGGACCGTCTCTTCTGAACCTACATAGTGGAATGCCGCTCGCACTTGATCTAATGGCACACCAGCAATTTCGGCCCATGCAAGGCGATAGACAGCGAGTTGAATCGCTGCATTGGCTAATTCATCGCCACTCTTCGCTGAACCTGTCTTCCAATCCACCACATCAAAAGTGCCATCCTCGCTTTTGTAGACCGCATCCATTCGTCCGCGAATGATGGTGCCGTCGATACTCCGTTCAAAGGGCACCTCCACCAGGTGCGGAGTACGCGCTGCCCATTCGCTACGCAACCACTTCTCTTTTAATTTCTCGAGGGCGCTATCGTCGAGCGCGCCTTCATCAGCTGCCCCTGGCATCTCATCGTCACCAATGAGTGGAATCGCCAGTGCAAATCGCTCTTCTAACCAGGTGTGAAATGCCGTTCCGCGACGCGCGATTGGATCAGGCTTGAAGGGAAGTGGGCGACGTACTCGCGCTGCATATTCCTCGGGAGCTTTTGCAAAGGTCATCAACCCAGAGACTGAAAGATGGCGTGGTAGATACACCACATCACCTTGCGTATCTTCCGAGACCTCTTTAATAACCAGTTGGGCTGCTGAGAAGAGTGGATTGCCGCCCCTTTTTTCAATCAGCTCAATTTTCTCTGCAAGTAAAGATTTATTATTGGGAGAAGTCAGTGATTCGATCTCTGAACGGACCCAATCAAAAGCAGCGCGGCGCTCGCCAAGTGGATCTTCAGGCCATGCTGCACTTCGCATATTCTCCTTCATTGGATTCTTCTCCGCCGGATCTGGCCTCGCATCTAAATCGCCAATGAGATGGCCGCCGGAGGAAGCGATGTGAAGACAGGTATCTTTGAAATACTCATTGGGTTCTTGGAAATCACTCGCAGTTCGCCACCAAGATGTGCTCACATAAAGAATTTCCCGCGCTCTAGTGGCGGCAACGTACATAAGTCGCCGATCTTCCGCAGCTTTCTCCTCCTTGCACCGATCAGAGAAGCTTTTGATGCTTTCTTTCACATCGTTAAAGGTGTTATCCCCGGTCGGATCAAAGGTGAGAAAACGTCGACTATCTTTTCGAAGTGGGAAAGGTAAGACCTCAATATCAGTGAGCCAGTTTTCCGCTCTATTTTTCGGATTTGACCCTTCGGTGGTTAATCCAGGAATCACGATGAGATCCCACTCGCCCCCTTTAGCCCCGTGAATAGTGAGAATTTGAACGACATCAGAGCGGACCTCTACTCCGGACATTCGCAGCCCGCGCTCCTCCTTCTCCGCGATATCCATCCAAGTGAGGAATGCACGAAGCGAGCCGCCTTGCGCATAGAAACTCGCCGCTTCATCCATGAAACGATCCAAATAACGACGCCGGTGCGCAGTCATCTCGACATCGACGCCTAGCATCAATTCTCGCTCGACAAAGTAAATCAAGTCGGGAATCGGAAGATGGATTCGCTTACGTAGGGAGCGCAATATTCGAGAGAGTTGTGTAAGTCGAGCTAACCCCGCAGGAGTAAAAAGTTTCTGATCGTGTATCTCTAAGTTCTCGATTTCATCGAGAGTCTCAATGATTGATGATTTAGCTAAATCATCTTCCTCTATATTTGTATCTTCAAGAACAGAATTAATGAAATTGCCTCGATTATGTTCCTTATCTTCGCGATCTCTTCGTTTAGCAATCGAAGCAAGAACGGCCATATCCCGAATCGCTACTCGCCAGAAGCCACCACTCATTAACTTGATCAGCGAAGTTCCCGCTTCGTGATCTACTAAGACAGTCAATGCGGCTCGAATCTCGGCTACTTCAGGGACGTGAATTAAGCCATCGATTCCGACGACCTCCACGGGAATGCCACGCTCTCGAAGCGCCATCTCTATCTCAGGAATCTGACTCTTCTTACGGACGAGAATTGCCGATGATTTTCTGACTAACTCCTCCCTCGAATCGGCAGACCAGTATTGGGCTAGGAAATCACCTATTCCGGCAGCTTCGCCTCTGATGTCATTAAATAGCGCGGCAATCACCTCGCCTGCTCCTGCTTGAGCGCGTGCCTCTAATTTAGGAACGAAACTACTGGCTTCGCGCAGCGGTGCAGAAAACCTGTTAGCCAAATCAAGGATTGATCGATCATTTCGCCAACTCATTGATAGCGTGAAAATTCGCGCTGGCTCCCCGGTCGAATCGGGAAAATCAAGTGGGAAGGAGGTCATGCTGTCGCTTGAAGCCCCGCGCCATGCGTAAATTGCTTGATTGGGATCGCCTACGGCAGTAATCGAATGGCCGTTGCCAAAGAGACTTTGCATAAGCCGGAGCTGAGATGGCGAGGTGTCTTGGTACTCGTCAAGAAGTACTACTGAAAATTTAGCGCGCTCTGCCTCACCGATATCAGGGTTAGCGCTTGCAACAGCAGCTGCCATGGACATTTGATCGTCATGGGTGAGCTGTCCGTATTTATATCGGATTTCAAGAACGTTCTTGATCAGCGGAATCAATTGTGCGCGAGCCATCTGAACAGCAACTATCGGATCTCCAGGATCATTCTTCTGTCGATTGTTGTCGGGAACTTTGCCCGAGAGCATCCGCTCCACCTCTTCAGCGATCTCGGATAGCGCCTCTGGTTCTACCTCATGTTCTTGAAGTTGACTGACCAGTTTGAGGAGGTTGGTCGCTACGGTACTTGGCTTACGATCAATCCGATCCATCTCGCCTTCGTACTCACGGACAATCCGTTCAACTTGCTGCCATGCAGCAGCGCTACCAAGCATCTGATCCGGTGGCTCTATTCCCAAACGGAGCGAGTGTTCTCTGACTATTCGATAGGCATAAGAGTGATAGGTAGAGATGGTGGGTTCTGCGCCAAGTTGGAGCGGGGGTCGGCCATGGTCACGTAGCGCTTGGGCGAACTCGCTTGATTTTCCGAGATTTTTCAGGCTTTTTCGCACTTTATTAGCGAGATCACCCGCTGATTTCTTGGTAAAGGTCAATCCAAGAACGTTCTCGGGTTGAACTAAACCATTTGCGATCAAGTAGACCAAGCGCGTGCTCATAGTTTCAGTCTTTCCTGATCCTGCTCCCGCTATTACAACCGCTGGCTTTCTATGGTCAGCGGCGATGATTAACTTCTGTTCGTCAGTAGGTTGATGTTGCCCCAAGATCTCGGCAATCCGTTCCGGCGAGAAGATGACATCAGTCATGGATACCTCGCCCCTCTGGCCGTACAGGACAGCTCTTTCGCAGATTGCAGGTGCGACATAAATCATTTTCAATCGCTAGAAAAGAAGTTGCCGCCACCATCGAACTCATTGAATTGATTGTCGCAATAACTTCATCATCGACAATCGCGCTCTGTTCGCGAGTGGCGCCGGCGACATTAACTGCCGGATAAAACAGTTCGGCACCTGCAGATTGAGCCTCGGGAAGGATTTTTGAAAAACTTCCAAGATTTACTGCAAGTTGATAGACCTTGAGTTGTAAATTCTCCTCGGCTTCATCTTTATTTACTGCACTTTCACCAGTCTTCAAATCAACGACAAAAAGGGAATTTTCTCCCCTTTTTTCAATTCGGTCTATTGATCCATTGATAGTGGTTTTTCCTAGATCGAGGGAGAATCCCGCCTCTACTGCAAGCAACTCACGGTCTGGTTGTGAATGGTAGGTAAAAATATGAGCGACGATCTCTTTTGCTCGCTCGAGTTGGGCTCGTCCATGCCATCCCTTAGCAAGATCTGTCTGTTCTGCAAGTTTGTTCCAGATTAATTCCAACTCATGAAGTAATTGACTGAGCGGGGTCTTACTGATCAGTTTTGTCGCTACGAAATGGAGGGCAACTCCGAGTATTTGAGCAGTGGAATCGGAGTCACGACCTCCGGCATATTCAAAGGCCCATTTTAATTGGCATTTATTTAAAGTATCTAGGGAGCTTGGTGAGAGCTTGATCCGTTCATCTTCAGTGAATAGTGGCGTGGTGGTCGTCAATTCGCGCGATCCATACCAGGTATCTGGGTTGGCAACGCGCACACCTGAGGCATTTAGGTGGGCCAGGAGCGCAACTGCCTCGTGAGCTTCCTTGGAATCCGCACTCGCACCACTTTCAGCAATTGAACGGAGCGTTGCAACTAAGCGCGATGGAGTGAGGTAGGTATTTGCGGATCGGGTAGCAATTTCTTGCTCATCTAACTCGAGAATTTCCGCAATTTCATTGAAGAATTGTGAGGGTCGAGACTCTTCGGCTGCGGTGGCGCTGATAAGCAGGTAATCCCGCGCCCGAGTGATGGCGTTGTAAAAGAGGCGACGCTCATCATCTTTAAGCGCTGAGAGCGCGGCAAGTTGGAATTCGCGAGAGGTGCGGTTGGGTGCGCTCGCTTCTCGGAGGGTCTCGACTAAACGCTCACTTCCCAGGAGTGAACCGCGCGGGGTGAGATTGGGCCAGATGCCCTCTTCAACTCCGGCAACTGCCACTACCGTCCACTGCCTGCCTTTTGCAGCGTGGGTTGTGAGGATGTTGACGACTTGAGTGCGTTGCGCCTGTGCAGCGATGGTGTCGCTCGCGATGGATTCTTCGCTGAGTTGCCGGATAAATGCATCGCCAGAATTTCCGGGACGTTGATCTGCATAACGCGCTGCTGCTTCGAAGAGAGCAAGGACGCCATCTAAATCTCGATCGGCGCTTTCATCGCCAGTGATTGCATCACGCTGCCATCGCTGCGCAAGTGGTGCGCCCTCTTCATCTACCGCAGCGCTCCAGATTGCCCATAAAACATCTTCACTTGTCGCCCCTGATCGTGCAGCCTTTCTTCCTTTAGTAATCAAATCTGCGATCCGCTTTACTGGAGCGAATTCGCTCCAATCGACGGTAGCTATCGAAATAGCCATATATTCTCGTAATATTTGATAGGAGGTTCGATTATCACTCTCCTCGCGGGAGTTGATGATGGTGGCCCGGATTCGCTTGAGGGTAAGGAAATCTGCTCCCCCGTATCGTGAGAGCAGGAGCTCATCAATGACGTGATTGGGTAATAACTCTTCAATTCGCTCCTGGGAGAGCTCTTTTCGATTGAGCGCGAAGGCGAGGGTGGCCAAAGTGATGAGCGGTGCGACCGCTGGTTGCGCGTTAAGCGGCATGCTCTGAATCTCTTCGCGGACCGGGATATTCATTGAGGCGAAGACTCGACGCAAGGTGGTCGCTCGTGTAGAGGGCGAGCGGATGATTACCGCCATTTCCCCGTAGGGGATGCCCTCTCGGAGGTGGAGTTGTTGGAAGCATTCGGCGATAAAGCGGGCCTCATCATGAACGCTCTCGCATTGAGCTACCTGCAGGGCGCCTGGGTCATCGAGAGCGGCGCGCTCACTTCTTCGCTGACGATGTTCAATCATGCGAGAAAAATTAAATCCAGCGGCAATCTGATTGGTGAGATTATTAATTGTCGGAGTAGATCGGTAGTTGCGCGTGAGAACGATTTTCTCTGCTGGGTTTCCTTGGGTGGAGCGATACCGATCAAAAAACTCAGGGATGCTCTCGGGATCGGCGCCACGGAAGCGCCCGACCGCGCTGTCGGGGTCGAGAAAAAGCGTTATTTCATCGCTATAAATTGCATCCAGCAGGCGGCGATGCGATTGGTCGCTTTCATGGAATTCATCGACGAGAATCACCTGATGTCGTTGGCGAATATCACTCAAGAATTCTGGGTCGCTCTTCAGTAATTGAGTTGCCTGGAAAATCATCTCGCTCGGGTCGTAGGCATTTTCATTTTCGAGCGAGCAACTCTGACGGTACTCGGTGAGGAAAGAGCCGGCCGATTTCCAGAGTGGGAAGTTCTGGTTATCGCCGAGCGCTGCAAGTTGGGTTGGGGTTAATCCATGTTCGGTTGCGCGGGAGATGAGGTCGCGAAGTTGGTTGGCAAAAGCGCGAGTTTGTGAGGCTTCACGTAATTCCTCTGGCCAGAGGTGAGTATTGCGCTCGTGCGATCCGGCTAGTAATTCACGAATGAGGTAATCCTGCTCTGGTCCGGAGCGTAATCGAGGGGGTTTGTGGCCGCGCCCTGCCCGGTGCAACCGGAGGATTGCAAAGGCCAGCGCGGGGAAGGTTTTTACTAATGAGCCCGAAGTTGTTCCCGTGCTCGGCGCGAATATCTCATCATTTAACTCGCTAGCGCGTTGGCGATCGAAGGTAATTATGAGGATTTTATTGGGGTTTATTCCACTGGCGATGTAGCTCTTGGCGCGGGCGATTAAGGTCGAGCTCTTACCCGTTCCTGGTCCGCCGAGAACGATTAATGGCGAGCCGCGGTGGGCGATTATTTCCTCTTGTTTTTCATCAAAGGTAATTGCTGGAGCTGATGGGGCTCGCAGAAGTGTGAGGGATGGAGTTGGTTCGGCTACCACTTGAGGCGACTTAATCCGCAGAACGCGGGGCCATGAACGTGTTCTCCACGATATTCATAATGAATTCGTTCCACTCGCTCTCGCCGACCCCGGTGGGGTTGTAATCATTGACTAGCTTGCCGAGGGTGTAGGCCTGGATGAATGTTGCCAGGGCTTTGGCATCGACATTAGCCCGGAAAAGTCCTTTGTTTTTTACCTCTTCAGTGACATCGGCGATGGCATCGGTGAGGCGCTGAGTCTCCGCGCCCATCTGCTTTGCCATCCGTGGATTATCAAAACATGCGGCGAGCGCTTGAGCGCGTTCACTACGCGCACCTTTACGTTCATCGGATTGTGTTTGTTCGGTAAGGATTCGGAGCGCATTTCGAAGTTCATCTTGTGTCCGTGCTTTTGCAACGTATGCAGTTAAGAAATCAATCGATGCATCAATCCATTTTGAATAACGATAGATCTGTGCTGCTTCAACTAGCTCTTGAAGATCTGCGAAGTGGTGATACATCGAACCTTTGGAGACGCCAGAAATTTCTAAGACTTCATCGGCCAAAATCTCATTCGGTTTCTTTGTTCCCAGCAGGCCCACGGCAGTTTCGACCAGGAGGCGTTTTGTGGGGTGGAAGGAGGCGAGCACCCTCAAAAGGTACCGCCGAGGGGTGACGAATTACAGAAAATTGGCTTAAAAGGCGACGATGAGCCGCACTCCACATTGCATTTCAGCGCGGAACTAGCTTTCGCTTTACTCGCCGTCAATCTGTTCGTTCCGCTTTTTGACCTTTGAAGTAGCCCGAGCGCGTTCATTCTGATCAAGTAACACCTTGCGAATACGAACTGCTTTTGGCGTGACTTCCACACATTCATCTTCGCGACAGAATTCCAGCGCTTGTTCTAGATTGAGATGCTTCGGCGGAATCAATCGTTCAGCATCATCAGAGCCGGATGCACGCATGTTGGTGAGCTTCTTCTCACGAACTGCATTGACATCCATATCTTCATTGCGCGCATTCTCGCCAATAACCATGCCTTCATAAACTTCGCTACCAGGCTCGACGAAAATGGTGCCCCGCTCTTGCAAGGATGAGAGGGCATAAGAGGTGACCACGCCCCGACGATCGGCAACTAACGAACCTGTCGGTCGGGTGAGGATCTCACCATGCCACGGCTCATAACCATCAAAGACGTGATGGAGTAAACCAGTACCGCGAGTCTCGGTGAGAAACTCGGTACGAAAACCAATAAGACCACGTGATGGGACTCGATAATCCATTCGAATCCAGCCGGTGCCGTGGTTGGTCATCTGCGCCATCCGACCTTTACGACTCGCCATTAATTGAGTGATGATGCCAAGAAAATCCTCTGGCACATCGATAGTAAGAGATTCCATTGGTTCATTGAGTTTGCCATCGACCATCTTGGTAACAACTTGTGGCTTACCAACTGTTAATTCAAAACCTTCGCGGCGCATGATTTCAACAAGAACTGCGAGTTGAAGTTCACCCCGTCCTTGGACCTCCCACGTATCGGGACGGTCGGTTGGTAGCAGGCGCAGCGAAACATTTCCAATTAACTCGGCATCAAGGCGATTTTTCACCAACCGCGCCGTAAGTTTCTTGCCCTCTTGGCCAGCAAGCGGCGAGGTATTAATACCAATCGTCATCGATATTGAAGGTTCATCAACAGTAATGAGCGGTAGCGCAGCTGGATTCTCAGGATCAGCGAGCGTCTCACCAATGGTGATAGTTTCAAAACCTGCAACGGCGATGATGTCACCAGGTCCTGCGCTCTCGACTGATTGCCGCTCTAAACCATCATTCATTAAAAGTTCGACAACCTTTGCGCGCTCTATGCTGCCATCTACCTTTATCCAAGAAACTTGCTGTCCTTTACGGATTGTTCCTTGATGGATACGGCAGATTGCCAACCGCCCAAGATAAGGAGAGGCATCGAGATTTGTTACCTGCGCTTGTAGCGGCGCACCTTCAGTGTAGGTCGGAGCAGGAATGGTGTTATAAATAGTCTCAAAGAGCACATCAAGATTGCTCTGATCTGGCATTCCGCCATTTTCTGGACGCTCCGTACTTGCCCGTCCTGCCTTCGCGCTCGCATAGACGATGGGAAACTCGATCTGTTTCTCATCAGCATCAAGATCTAAGAAGAGCTCGTAGGTCTCATCAACTACTTCAGCGATACGTGAATCGGGGCGATCGACCTTATTGATAACAAGGATTACCGGAAGATTCTTAGAGAGCGCTTTACGAAGGACGAAACGAGTCTGCGGGAGTGGCCCTTCGGATGCATCGACAAGAAGGAGTACCCCGTTGACCATCTCAAGACCGCGCTCGACCTCGCCGCCAAAATCTGCGTGGCCGGGGGTATCGATAATGTTGATGGTCTTTTCGCCACGTTTGATTGCCGTGTTTTTAGCAAGGATGGTGATTCCCTTTTCTCGCTCCAGGTCCATCGAATCCATGACTCGATCATCGCCCTCACCCTTTTCCTTATGGGCAGCGAAGGCGCCAGATTGCCAGAGCATGGCATCAACCAGAGTGGTTTTGCCATGGTCAACGTGGGCGATGATGGCGATATTTCGCAAATCATCGCGTTCACTAGAATTAGTCAAGAGATACCCATTTCGTAGGGGACTAGATTAGGTTCCAACATGGAGATTTGTCGAATCGCCACATCGTTAATAGATAGAAAAGAAGGAAGAAACAAGTGCTAAGAGTTGGATTTATCGGTGGCGGTCTTGATTCTGCAATTGGTAGAGCGCATTTTGGCGCAATAAATATTGATCGAAAATATTCACTCGATGCTGGAATCTTTAGTATTGATAAAAAGGTGAACTCTGAATCTGCCGATTTTTATGGCGTTGATCCAACCCGTGTATATGACGATATCTCTGCTTTCATTGGTGGAGAAAAGGGGCGCCTTGATGCTGCGAT
>JBEAMN010000159.1:0-4836 GCA_041165945.1 Actinomycetota bacterium | reverse complement strand
AATCTCTCTCGAGATCCCTGCAGTTGGCGGCGGCGATGGATTCCCGCGGATTCGGAATGAGTAGAAAACGCAGTCGTTACCGTCCTGAAAAATGGCGCAGTATAGACAGCATGATTGTTCTAGGGACGTTCTTTGCCAGCACGCTATTGGTGATGTCATGATTAATTTTTCTCACGTCTCTCTCATCTATCCTCATTCAACAAAAACTGTCATTGAGGATCTCTCATTTTCTATTGAAGAAGGCGAGATGGTTTTAGTAATGGGAGAAACAGGTGCGGGAAAATCATCCCTATTGCGCTTGATTAATGGGCTTGTTCCGCATCACACGGGTGGAATCTTGGCAGGCGATATCACCGTGGATGGGATTTCAACTCGGGAGGTAAAGCCTGGCTCGCTATCTCACATTGTCGGAATAGTTGGCCAGAATCCACTGAACGGTTTCGTTGCAGATATTGTTGAAGAAGAGTTGGCCTTCAGTATGGAAGCCCTCAACTTTCCACAGGACGTGATGCGCAAGCGCGTCGAGGAGATTCTAGATTTACTTAGTTTGAGCGCGGTTCGCAATAGATCGATTGCTACATTGAGTGGTGGTGAACAACAACGAGTTGCCATTGGCGCAGCTCTGGTCATGCATCCCAAAGTCCTTGTCTTAGATGAACCAACCAGCGCTTTAGACCCAATCGCAGCAGAGGAAGTGCTCTCTCTTCTGCACCGACTAGTTCATGATTTAAGCGTCACTGTCGTGATTGCCGAACATCGACTAGAGAGAGTAATTCAGTTTGTTGATCGCATCATTTATATCGAAGGAAATGGTGAAGCCTCGATAGGACCTGCAGATGAGATCCTTAAAACTGCAGAATTAGTCCCTCCGATTATTCGGTTGGCCCGGGCGCTCCACCTCGAAGAAGTAGGAACGAGTGTGAGAGAGGTTCGTCGCCTCACAGAGCCAATACGCTCACGTGAATACACTGAAATGCCGAAAAAGGTGGAGAGCACTTCCACCGCAATCACGGTAGAAAAGTTGTCAATAAATTATGGAGACAACAGTGCCCTCAATGAAGTGTCCTTAACAATTTCTGCAGGCGAGATAGTTGCGGTCATGGGTCGCAATGGCGCAGGAAAAAGTTCACTCCTGCAGTCAATTGTTGGTGCTATCTCCCCCACTTCAGGAAAAGTTCAGGTGCTAGGTGAAGATCCGACGCGTCTGAAAGGATCTGAACGCCGATCAAGGATTGGTTACGTGCCGCAAGAACCGAGTGATTTGCTCTATGAGCAATCGGTGAAATTAGAGTGTGAGCAAGCAGATCTAGATAACGGATTGTCTCCCGGTGCTACATGGGCTTTTCTCACCCATCTGGTACCTGCTATTTCTGCGAATACGCATCCTAGTGATTTATCCGAAGGTCAACGTCTCGCGCTTGTGCTGAGCATCGTTCTCACCGGAAGCCCCGAGCTACTTGTTCTCGACGAACCCACCCGCGGACTTGATTACCAAGCAAAGAATTTGTTTATTCAGGCGCTTCATCAATATTCCCGAACTTCTCAGCGGCCAGTAGTGATTGCTACTCACGACGTTGAATTGGTAGCCGAACTCGCCGATCGCGTTTTGTTTTTAGCCGATGGCGATATCGTTGCTGACGGTTCCACTTTGGACGTACTTCTATCTTCGCCAGCATTCGCACCACAAGTAGCAAAGGTGATGTCCCCAAAACCTTGGCTAACTGTTTCCGATGTTGTTCACGCGCTATCAGTAGGGCCTTCATGAAAACTACGGCCATATTTTCTTTTCGTGGAGCGTCCCTACTCGCTCTATTCCTCACAAGTGCGATAGGCGCTCTTGGATTTTTATGGCCATTTCTAGTCAACTCTCCTCAAGCAAGACCACAATGGATTTTCGCAATTGCTTTACCTTTCGCGCTTTTACTTTTATATGCAAGCGTCAGCAACAATCGACTCGACACTAAATCAATTGCACTTCTTGCAGTTCTTTGCGCAGTAATTGCAGCGCTACGTCCGATGGGGACAGGTGCCGTCGGCATTGAGCCGATGTGGTTCATTTTGATTCTCGCGGCACGGGTCTTTGGGCCTTCATTCGGATTTCTACTCGGAACTCTCTCGATGGTGCTATCAGCTTTTATTACTGGCGGTTTAGGGCCATGGGTTGCCTATCAAGCTTTTGCAGCCGGTTGGATTGGACTGGGAGTTGGGCTCATCCCCCGCAAATTACGTGAATATAGAGAAGTTTTAGCTCTAGCCCTATACGGAGCTATCGCCGCGGCTTTCTTTGGGATAGCGATGGATTTGCAGTTCTGGCCATGGACTTTAGGTACTGATACACAACTTTCATATCAAGCCGGAGCTGCCCTGTCGGACAATTTCTCAAGGTTTCTGACTTACCACTTTCTCTCAGCCATGGCTTGGGATATACCTCGTGCGATTTTCACATTCACTTTAGTAATTATTACTGGTAACCCAATATTGCATACTCTTCGCCGTGCTTACACACGAGCGGCATTCATGACGCCAATTGAATTTGTAGAGACCCGAGTTAACGTACGTGAGAAGGAACAAAAGGCAGCGCAGTGATTTTTGCCGCGCAATTTTTTCCACGAATGTCAATCGCTACTTCTATTCCTACTTCATAACCTGGCTCAATAATCGCCAAAGCAATTCCTACCTTTAACGTGGGTGAGAAAGTTCCACTAGTAATTACTCCAATTTCTCTTCCCTGTGAATCGAGCACTTTCATACCCGAACGAGGAATTCCTCTATCAATCAATTTCAGCGCTTGTAGCGTTCTTACGGTTTTTAGGCTCTTCTGTTCGCGAAGTACAGAGTGGCCAATAAATTCCGGCTTTTTCCAGCCAATCGCCCATCCTGCACTGGCTTGAACTGGGGAAATTTCAAGCGAAAGTTCATGCCCGTGTAAGGGGTAACCCATCTCTGTGCGAAGAGTATCGCGCGCACCTAATCCGCAATTGAGACCTCCAAGTGGCAACATCACCTCGTTAATTGCCTCCCAGACGCGTGATGCATCAGAAACTTGTGGAACGATTTCGTATCCATGTTCTCCGGTATAGCCGGTGCGGCAGAGAATTACTTCGCAGCCTGCGATGGAAGAGTGAGTGAATGCCATGTAATCCATCTCTGGATTAACTCCAAGCAGCGTGAGAACCTCTCGAGCTTTAGGACCTTGCAGAGCCAATACCGCAAACTCGTTATGAAGATTTGTAACTGTTATCCCAGCTGGCGCATTGTGCTGGAGAGTTTGCACTAGGGCGGAAGTATTTGCTGCATTAGGAATCAAAAAAAGATCCGTTTCAGAATTTCTATAGACGATCAAATCATCTATCACTCCCCCTAGTGGAGTGCAAAAGAGCGTGTACTGAGCTTTTCCATCTTCAATTCGATTGAGATCGTTGGTGAATTGTGTATTGAGAAATTCAAGCGCTCCTTCACCCACAACCTTGGCTTTACCGAGGTGTGACACATCAAAGAGACCAACAGTTTCGCGAACCGCAGCGTGTTCGGCCAAGACTCCTGCGCCTGGGTATTCAATCGGCATGAGCCATCCGCCAAAATCTGCCATCTTGGCTTGCAGATTGAGATGCTTTTGATGCAAAGGTGAAGTTTTCACAGGCTTCAACCTACACTTACGCTCTGGCTAGCACCCGTGTTAACACCGTGTAAGGAGCAGGTAGATGACCGCAATCCGTCTCAGCGATGGGATCGTAAAAGATGATGTTCTCGTAGTCGGTCTTGCTCGTAAAGAGTCTAAAAGCCCCAAAGCATCTGCTTCGCTCCACATTGAATCGGGTGATTTAGCCCTTGATTCGAAGGCGCTCCTAATTACCCTTGCTGATTTGGGCGCAACTGGAAAAGTTGATGAAGTTATTAAAATTCCAGGAACTTCGACTCGCCTTTTAGTTTTCACCGGATTAGGCAAATTCAGTGCACGGTACGACAACGAGATCCTTCGACGCGCTGCTGGTTCTGCGTCCCGCTCGCTAGCTGGCAATTCAACAGCCACATTCTCACTTCCGACCAAAGATGAAGTTGCGGTACGAGCTGTTGCGGAGGGCGCTACTCTAGGAAATTACCTCTTTGATCAATTTCGCGGTTCCTCCAAAAGCAATCAGAAACCTCCGCTGAAATCAGTAACGGTTCATACTTCCCTGGCTACTAAAGCAAAACCACAAGTTCGCATCGCTGAAGTTATTGCTCGGTACACATTCTTGGTTCGAGATCTTATTAATACTCCCCCTAGCCATCTGACTCCGGATTCCTTTTGCAAGCTCATCACCGATGCTGTGAAAAAAGCGGGAGGTGCGTCTGCAGGTCTCAAGGTTTCTGTCATGACAGATTCACAGTTGCGCTCAAAAGGTTATGGCGGAATCATCGGAGTTGGCCAAGGTTCAGCAAATCCACCTCGGCTATTAAGCGTTGCATATTCTCCAAAGGGCGTTAAAGCAAAGAAGAAATACGCACTAGTTGGTAAGGGAATCACCTTTGATACTGGTGGACTTGCTCTTAAGCCAGCTCTGGGAATGGAAGCAATGAAATCCGATATGAGTGGAGCTGCCGCGGTATGTGCTGCCGCTATTGCCATTGCTGAACTCAAACTTCCTGTGGCAATTGAAGCTTGGGCACCACTTGCTGAAAATATGGTCAGTGATAACGCCACTCGCCCAAGTGATGTCATCACAATTTACGGCGGAAAGACTGTTGAGGTACTCAACCCCGATGCAGAAGGCAGATTGGTCCTTGCTGATGCACTGGTTAAAGCGCAAGAGACAAAAGATCTCGACGGGATTATTGACGTAGCAACTCTTACTG
>JBEAMN010000158.1:0-10083 GCA_041165945.1 Actinomycetota bacterium | reverse complement strand
ACGTTCCACTTGAGCCATGGAGAATGTTTTTGGGACTGAAATCTCCATGCACCGCGCACTCTCGAGAATCCATAAGCTCATCCGATAGTTCGGTGATCAATGGCGCAAACTCTGGCCAACTTTTTGCCATTCCGCCGTAGAAAGCCCCAGCGCGCAGATCGAACAATCGCTTCTTGCCATCAATGATTCGCGCCGGAAGTTCACGCTCACGCGTGGCAGTGTGCCAGGTGGCGAGCACCTTTCCCAACGTGGTTCCGACTTGTGGCTCGACCAGACCATCAAGCATAGAAAAGCGCCAATCCCGCATATCATCAGCGGCTAATTCGATAGCTATAGCAAGGTCATCATCACTTCGTGAGAGCAGTTTTGGAACATTATCTGGCGTAAGGGAACCAAATAATTCGATGGCATCGGCCTCTGCGAGAATGCGGTCAACGTCTGCCTCCCACGTTCCTGGAACTCTCAGTTGAGCAAGCGCTCTTTTGACGACTGCGCCACGAAGTTGCTTGCGATCACTCCACACAACTTTTGCAGTATCACAGGAGACACCACCGGAGAGTATCTCGACTTCAAATTGATGGTTTCCCAATAATTTCTTAAGAGTGTCTTCGGAAAACTCTCCGCTCATGAAGCAAGCGCTATCAATTCTGCAATATGAACTACTTTAGTCTTCACTCTCGCTCTACGTAGCGCGCTCTTTAATTGGCGTGTGCAGCCAGGGTTGACGCTTACAAGATAATCGAGCTCTAGTTCTTTGATTGCCGCAACTTTCGGCGCAATAACTTTTTTACTATCACGAGAACGCAATAATGAGTAACTTCCGGCAGCGCCACAACAGCCTTGTGCATTGGGCACCTCTACATACTCACCGAGTTGTGCGAGGATTTTTCTCGGCTCTTTAAAAACGCCCATGCCATTTCGTAAGTGGCAGGAATCTTGCAGCCCGACTCGAATCGGTTTTCCGTTTCGAGTCATGGGTTTGAGATTTCCACTCCACCATTGCGAGAACTCTTGGACTCGCTCCTTACCTAAAACGGCAGAGAGGTGGGCCGCGCAACCACCGGCAGTCGAGAGGATGGTGCCAGGCAATTTCTCGCCTAGCTCTCTAGCCAGAGCCTTGCCGCCCTCAAGATCGCCATTATGAGCGTGGAGAGCGCCGCAGCATCCTTGCGATGGATCGATACTGATACTCGGCGCCAACTTAGCGACCGCTCTGCTTACTTTCGGAAATAGCCGTCGCTCGAAACATCCAAGGGCTAGATGGATATCAGTCGAACTCTTACGTTTTCTGGCGATGGGAGAGAGTGCGCTCATGAAATGTACTCGCCATGGTGCACTTACCATCTGGAAGAGCGCTTTGATAATCAATGGACGTTTCCGGCCACGCCATGTGATGTCGCGCCACTCTTCGAGGAGAACGCCATACTCCACTCCTGCCGGACATACCGGTTCGCAGGCGCGACAACCAAGACAGAATGAGGCTTGCTCCTGCGCGCCTTCATCACTAAACGGCAATCTGCCATCTTGAAGTGCACGCATGAGAGTAATTCGTCCACGCGGTGAGGATTGTTCTTCACCCGTCATTTGATAGGTAGGGCATGCTGGCAGGCAATATCCGCATGAGATACATCGATCAAGTTTTGCTTGAGTGAATTTTTCGTGGCTCTCCGCGCTCATGTTCCAAGCCTGCCTGGATTGAGAATTCGATCCGGATCAAAGACAGACTTAATATTGTGATGAAGCGATAGCGAAACATCACCAAGTTTCGCTCGCAAATAGGGGAGTTTTGCACTACCTACGCCATGTTCACCGGTGATTGTTCCACCAAGCTCAAGTGCAAGATTGAAAATATCTGAGAGTGAACGTTCAGCGCGCGTGACTTCGTCGGCATCGTCCTTATCGAGCACAATCGTAGGATGAAGGTTGCCATCACCAGCATGGCCAAAGGTTCCAATAAGTAAGGAGTGCTTCTCGCTGATTTTCTCGATCGCTTCGGCAGCCTTGCTTAGTTGTGGTCGAGGTACGGAGATATCCTCCAGGATAGACATCGATCCAAGTCGCGCTAGTGCTGGCAGAGAACAACGACGTGCGTAAAGGAGCGCTTCGGCTGCAGCAACATCTGGCGCTAATGTGACTGCGCGAACGCCTCGCGCGCAGCTCGAGATATCAGCCATCGCCCCAACAGTTTTCGCAACGCTCTCGGAATTGCCATCATCGCCGAAGAGCAGCAGGGCTCCTGCTTGTGAATCAAGACCTAGATGCGCGAAATCCTCAACCGCTTTGATACATGTGTTATCGAGAAACTCGAGGGTAGCTGGCATTATCCCGGCAGCTACGATGGCATCTACTGCTACAGAGGCATCGGCGAGCGTGTTGAAGTAGGCAACTCCGTATTGCGAAGATTTTGGTCGCGGAGTTAAGGCAGTTGTAATCTCAGTGAAGATTGCTAACGTTCCCTCACTTCCGATGAGTAGACGTGTGATGTCGTAGCCAGCGACATCCTTGACCAATCGCCCACCGGTCCGAATGACCTCACCTGTTCCAAGGACTGCCTCCAGGCCCAGGATGTAATTTTTCGTCGTGCCATATTTCAAACCCCGAAGACCTCCGGCGCTCGTTGCCGCATTTCCACCTATCGTGGATACAGTCTTGGAACCAGGATCAGGCACGTACATCAATCCCTCTTTGGCGACCGCATCATCAAGCTGTGTGGTGGAAACTCCAGGTTGGACAACTGCGAGCATTTCATTCCGTGAAACTTCGAGAATTTTTTTCATCTGCATCATGCTCACGACAATTCCACCATTAAGAGGAACGGTCGCTGCGCAGAGATTGCTTCCCGCGCCACGGGCGATTATTGGGGTCTTTGTTGCTCGCGCAAATTTGACCACCTCTGCCACCTCTTGAGTGGAGTGCGGGGCGACGATTACCTCGGGAAGTCCTCGAAAAAGTGGGGTGGCATCGCGACTGTATGCCTCGCGCGCGGCGGAGTCGGCAAAAACTCGATCCGCCCCTAAGAGGGCAGTGAGGGCTGATGCCAGAGATTGTTCTGCCATTTTCCCCTCCTCTAAAGTAGCCCTAGGCTACTGGGTGATAGCGCTTGAGGGAGGCTTGTAATCATGGCTCTGAAGGCAGAAGTCTTTGATTCGCGTCGTAATGTTCTCGGTGAAGGTCCAACCTCATCTGGGGCAGAGAACAATCACGTCATGTGGGTGGATATCTACGGCAAAGCAGTTCGCTGGCGCAATCTCGTCAGCGGTGAAAGTGGGGAGTACCAAACACCAGAGGATGTTGGATTTGTCATTCCTTTGGCTGAAGGCGGCGAATTACTAGGAACCGCTCACGGACCTCACGTGCGAGATCGCTCAGGAAATTTTCGAAAGGTTCCAGGAAGGGTAGAGGCTGACGGCTATCTCTCGTCTAAAAACTTACGATGGAATGATGCCAAAGTCGCGCCTTGGGGAGATCTCTTCTTGGGATCGATGACCTATGATTTCGAGACCAATGCTGGGGCGCTCTACCAATTGCAAAAAGGCGGCACCCATATCCGTCGCCTCTTCGGTGATGTGACTATCAGCAATGGCATCGATTGGACTGTTGATCACAAAAGCATGTTCTATGTAGATACCCCACTCCGTCGCGTGGATAAATTCGATGTCGAAGAGCGCGATATCAAGAATCGTCGCACCTTCATCACCTTTCCCGACGATTTTGGTATGCCTGATGGATTCTGCATGGATGCTGATGACAATTTATGGGTCGCTTTTTGGGAAGGCTCTGCGATTAGATGTTTTGATGGGGAAAGTGGCAAACTGATTGAACAGATCGACTTACCTGCACGCCGAATTACTTCGGGCGCATTTGCCGGAAAGAATCTCGATCAATTGATCATCACAAGCGCCCGAGATGATGATGAGGCGGGCGAGTCGCCTCAAGCGGGAATGACATTTATTGCCACCCCTGGAGTACGAGGAAAAGTGACCAACACATTTACCTTTACATCTTCGGCAGCGAATGCCTGATCTTTACACCTTCGGCGAGGCGATGGCACTTTTCCTCGCTACCGATACCGACTCGGTCTTAACGGCGCACACCTATTCGCGGAGTACGGCTGGGGCTGAAGGAAATGTCGCGGTAGGAGTCTGTCGCCTCGGATTAAGCGCCCACTTCTTCACTCTGATGGGAAATGATCAATTGGGAAGCGCTGTACTTGCTGATTTTGCGGCTGAAGGAGTGGATGTCACGGGAGTAAAGCGGGTAGATAGCTTTAGTAGCGCCATGATTCGCAATCCTGGAACTACCGCACCGGTAGAAGCAAGTTACCTTCGCAAGGGTGCTGCCGCCTCATTAATGCAACCCGAGGATTTAGATGGCCAATTAATCGCTCGCTCGCGATGGTTACATACCACCGGTATCACTTGTGCAATCTCTACTAGTGCAGCAGCGACCGCTGCGGCTGGTTTAGAAATTGCTCGCAAGGTCGGAATAAAGAAGAGCTTTGATTTAAATATTCGTAGAAAACTTTGGAGCGAGGAGCAGGCGCGAAGAGTCCTTGAACCGATTGCCCGCGATGTCGATTTACTCATCGGCGGGGAAGATGAATATTGTGCAGTCTTTGGAACTAGCGATCCTCAAGAGGCGCTCAATATCGCAGCATCGCGTAACAACCATCTAGTCATCATGACCCATGGCCCTAAAGCGTTGAGCTATTCCGTTGGTGGTGAGGTTACTGTGGTACATCCGCCGCAAGTTCAATCGGTAGATCCGGTCGGCTCAGGAGATGCCTTCACGAGCGGGGTTATTTCTGGACTTCTTGGAGGCTTGACCATTCCCGATGCCATCAGGCAGGGAACAATTTCGGGTGCGCGAGTAGCAAGTCAATTTGGTGACTGGGCCGGACTTCCATCTGGTGCCAACGGAGTAACAGATAAGAGTTTTGTTGATGAAATATTAGGAAAGGCGAGTTGATGGTTACCCGAGAAGAGTTACTCAAAGCTGGCGCTGTAGCGATAGTACGAATGCCTGATCAAGAGTCAGGTCAGAAAGTTGCTGATCGTATTGTTGCCGCGGGATTAACCACGATTGAGATAACGCTTACTAATCCAGGGGCATTAGCAATCATTGAGAAGCTTGCTCAACGTAGTGAGGTTCAAGTGGGCGTGGGAACTGTGGTCGATAGTAAAGATGTGGTTCGCGCGAAGGATGCTGGTGCGACATTTATCGTCTCACCCAACACTGATGAAGAGGTGATTGGCGAAACCAAGCGGTGTGGTCTGATCTCTCTTCCGGGCGTGGCGACGCCGAGCGAAGTTGCAGCTGCAAAGAAGTTTGGCGCAGACATTCTCAAGCTATTTCCAGCATCCACCTTCGGCCCAGCTCACCTCAAAGCGCTCCGTGATCCATTCCCGGGAAATTTCTGGTGTCCAACCGGTGGCTTATCGGCCGAGACTATTGGTGATTGGTTTGCCGCGGGGGCGAATATCGTTGGAATTGGTGGACCTTTGATTAAAGGTGGCGTCGATGCTATCGATGGGAATGTAAAAGCATTTTTGGCAGCAGTTGCGAAAGCGAGGAGTTAAGAGATGACATCTGATTGGAAGAGTACCCGTGACCCGCAGGGTCCAATGAAACATGCAATTTCAGCGCTGGCAAAGCAGGGTGTAATCCATGAAGATCTCGATGGATTACCTGAGAGCGCAAAAAGATTTAGCGATGGAGCGAGATGGAAGGTAGAGATTCCATCTGTTGAGGGACCAGCTGCAATGCGCGCTGTCATGGACGAGTCAAAGAAGTATGCACTTGATTTTCATCGAGCCAGTCAAGGTAGTGGAATCATGATGTTGCGCGATGAAGAGATCAAAGAGTTTCTGGCGCTTGGTAATGAAGCTGGCGCCGAAGTCTGCCTCTTCGTCGGGCCTCGTTCATCATGGGATATTGGTCGAGCAACGGTTGGTACATCGAGCGCAACCGTGCACCCCTCACTTCGAGGCGCCGATCAAGTGCGATTTGCAATGGAAGATGTACTCCATGGAGCATCACTGGGAGTGCGTTCGATTCTGGTGGGTGATGTAGGGCTCCTCAAGATCTTAGGTGAGGCAAAACGAAAAGGTGATCTCCCGAGTGATTTTGTACTGAAGACCTCTGTTGCCTTGCCATGTAATAACCCCGCAACAGCGGCCTTGTACGAGGAGCTTGGAGCCTCCACCTTGAATCTCACGACAGATCTTTCGCTAGCTCAGATTGCAGCAATACGTTCCCAGGTGGATATTCCTGTCGATGTGTACGTAGAAGCTGCCGACGATTTCGGTGGTGCGGTTCGTCACTATGAAGTACCTGATTTGGTCAGAGTCGCTGCGCCGATTTATTTGAAATTTACAGTGCGCAATGCGCCGGGACTCTATCCATCAGGAGGGCATATCCAGGGATTAGTTGAGTCCACCGGTCGAGAGCGAGTTCGTCGAGCAAGCATTGGCGTAGGAATGCTCAAGCGATATGGCTTAGCGTAAATTCGAGAGAGTTTTCCTTAGTTAATAGTAATTACCGCTTCATACCTACTTTGGAACGCGCAAGTTCTGCATTCCACCATCGACGGATATCTCGGTCGCAGTAGTTGATCCTTGTCGCGGACTTGCCAGATAGGCCACTGAGCTGGCTACCTCTTCTGCGGAAACTAATCGACCCCACGGTTGACGCGCTTCGAGTCGCTCGCGCTCGGCAACAGGATCATCAGCTTGGCTCAGAAGTCGTTGCACCCAGGGCGTGTCCGCTGTCCCTGGATTGACGCAGTTGACTCTAATGCGATCTTTCAGGAAATCGCATGCCATGGAGAAAGTAAGAGTGCGAATAGCACCTTTTGAAGCGGAGTAAATCACTCGATTTGGAATTCCTGCTGTGGCCGCGATTGAACAAGTATTCACAATTGATGGGACCTTCGATTTGCGCAGGAGAGGAAGCGCAGCCTTAGTCACCCGGGCAACACTGAATACATTGATATTAAAGATCTTCTCCCAATTCTCTTCAGTTTCACTCTCGACAGTGCCAATTGAGCCCACGGCTGCATTGTTAATGAGAATGTCAACAACGTTCGTTTTCTGCCGTACCTCTGCAAAGGCTTTTGTCACAGATTCAAGCGTGCTGACATCACAATGAATCCATGTTGCGAATTCTTTGAGCTCACCTTGATTGAGATCCAATCCGAAGATGCTCGCGCCCTGCTGATGGAGTAAGCGTGCTGTAGCTAATCCGATTCCTGAGGCAGCCCCCGTGATGATTGCTGTAAGACCAGCAAATTCCTTCTCTGACCCTTGCGGCATATTCTGCGCCCCTCGCTCACGTGTATGACCACACTATAACTTCACCGGCTCGTCGGGAGAACCCAAGTAACGCCCCGCTGGCGCTCTCGGCATAGCCGAATATGGCGAGTATTTGGTACCGCCCACCCCCTGTGGGTGGGTAGATTTCGGGTATGGCTTCCACTCAGACCAATCTTGCTAAGTCGCTGATCTATCCCTTCTCTTTTGGTGATCGGACTCAATCCGATTTACTCGGCGGCAAGGGGGCGAACCTCGCTGAGATGGTTCGCATGGGACTTCCGGTCCCTCCAGGTTTCACTATCACCACTGAGGCCTGTCGCCAATATCTTGCATCATCACAGATGTCAGTGACTCTTCTAGCTGAAGTTGAGACCGCATTAGCTGAGCTCGAGCGCTCATTGGGAAAACGTTTTGGCGATCCCACCAACCCACTTCTAGTATCAGTCCGTTCGGGCGCGAAATTTTCCATGCCGGGAATGATGGAGACTGTTCTTAATGTGGGCATGACTCCTGAGGTTGCCGAGGGGATTGCTCAAGCAAGTGGCAATGCACGATTTGCCTGGGACTCGTATCGCCGATTCGTGGATATGTTCGGGCGGATTGTCTGCGATGTGCCGCCGAGTGAATTCCATAAAGTCGAACATCGCATCCTAGAAAATAATAAAGTCGGATCGATTGCAGAGTTGGATGTCGATGGACTTAAGGCGCTCGCCGAGGCTTTCATCAAAGTGATCGAAGTAGTAACCTCGAAGTCTTTCCCAACAGATCCACGTGAACATCTTCTGAGTTCCATTGAAGCAGTCTTCCGTTCCTGGAATTCCGAACGCGCACGGCTCTATCGCCGCAGAGAGCGCATTCCTTCTGATTTAGGAACTGCAGTAAATATCCAATCTATGGTCTTTGGAAATCTCGACGATCTCTCGGGAACTGGAGTCGCTTTCACTCGCGATCCAGCTACCGGTGAGCATGGAAGTTATGGCGATTATCTAGAGCGTGCTCAAGGTGAAGATGTTGTCGCGGGTATTCGTAACACAATGTCTTTGCAAGAGATGAAAGAGAAATATCCAGTTGTCTCGGCCGAACTAGAGCGCGTGATGGAGTTGCTCGAGACGCATTATCGAGATCTCTGCGATATCGAATTCACGGTCGAGCGTGGCAAGTTATGGATTCTGCAGACGCGAGTAGGTAAGAGAACAGCAGAAGCAGCTTTTCGTATTGCTTGCCACATGGTCGATGAGGGCAAGATATCGATGGATGAGGCGCTTTCACGTACCTCTGGAGATCAATTGGTTTCGCTTATGTTCCCGCAATTTGATCTCTCTGGTTCAATTAAAGAGATTGCTCGTGGAATTCCCGCATCCCCAGGTGCAGCGGTTGGAGAAGCGGTCTTTGACTCCAAGCGCGCCTTTGATCTTGCTCGATCGGGAAAGAAAGTTATTTTGGTCCGGCGCGAAACTAGTCCGGATGACCTCGTGGGAATGGTTGCAGCAGAAGGAATCTTGACCAGTCGCGGTGGCAAGACTTCACATGCAGCGGTGGTTGCACGTGGGATGGGCAAGACCGCGGTCTGCGGAACCGAGAGCATCTCTGTCGATGAGCGCGCCCACCTTTTTACCGTGGGTGGTTTGACCATCTATGAGGGGGAGACGATTTCAATCGATGGCTCTACGGGTGCTGTCTACGCCGGTGTAGTTCCCGTCATCGCATCGCCAGTAACTGCATACCTTGAAGGTCGGTTAGCTGCAGAATCGAAGCAAGCCACTCCAGTAGTCAAAGCGGTCGACCGCATCTTGCAATATGCAGACCAGAAACGAACCTTAAGAGTTCGTGCAAACGCGGATACGCCTGAAGATGCTGTTCGCGCTCGAATCCTTGGCGCTGAGGGTGTTGGCTTATGTCGAACCGAGCATATGTTCTTGGGTGAACGACGTATGTATGTAGAACGTTTGGTTCTGGCAGAGAATGAAGAGGTCCAACGAGGTGTCATTGCCGAGATGGAGCCGCTCCAACGTGGCGACTTCGTAGGAATCATGATGGCGATGTCCGGCCTACCGGTGACGGTGCGGTTACTTGATCCACCACTTCATGAGTTCCTTCCCGACTTGGCGGAGATGACCGGCGAGATGTCGAGAGCAGAGGCGCTGAATACCGATATTTCACCACGGGAGCAGGCAATCTTCGCTGCGGTAAAGCGACTTCATGAAGCAAATCCAATGCTTGGTTTACGCGGAGTGCGCCTTGGCATTCTTATCCCTGAACTATTTAAAATGCAGGTTCGCGCGCTTGTGCATGCCGCACTTGAAGTTCGCCGCCTTGGACATGACCCTAAGCCTGAAATTATGATCCCCTTAGTGGCAACGCAACGTGAACTTCTTCATCTCCGTGAGACGCTTGAAGAGGAGATTGCTCATACTCTCTCCAGCACTGGTCAACATCTAGATATTCCAATCGGAACGATGATTGAGACCCCGCGCGCTGCGATAACTGCTAAACGCGTCGGCGATTATGCTGATTTCTTCTCATTCGGTACCAATGACCTCACTCAGTTGACCTGGGCATTTAGTCGAGATGATGTGGAGTCAACATTCTTGCCCCGTTACCTCGATCTCGAATTGCTTCCCTTTAATCCCTTTGAATCGTTGGATCAAGATGGCGTCGGACTTTTCGTCAAAATGGCATCTGAGGCGGCCCGCTCTATTCGACCTGACTTCAAATTAGGTGTGTGTGGAGAGCACGGTGGTGATCCAAGAAGTATTCACTTCTTCCACTC
>JBEAMN010000157.1:0-9051 GCA_041165945.1 Actinomycetota bacterium | reverse complement strand
CCATTCCTAATCTGCGTAGCACCGTCGCCCCAAAACCCGAGATATTCACAGTGCGGCGCACTGCCACAGTGCATCCCCGGGGGGCTGCCCCGAGCAAAGTAAGTACTAACGAATCAAAAATCAATCCAGGATTGACTCCGGTGCCAGCGATACTTACTCGCTTCGATTTCGCTAGCGCATCGAGGGAGTCGGCGAGCGCTCTATCAACTGCCCACGGATAAGCGCACTCTTCTGAAGAAACCAGCACATGCGAACCACTCTCGACTGCTAATTGAATATCTGCAGCAACATCTTTGAATTTAGTGGTGGTGGCGATGATGACCACATCCGCGCCGCTTGTGAGAGCGTTGCTGCGCTCACTTCGCCCGAAGACGCCTATGACTTTATGTTGAGGTACATCCTTGAGAATCTCTGCAACGGTGCTACCGAGTTGTCCGGCTCCATAGATCGCAACCGTTGCCATGAATTTTGATTAACTCTCGCAAGTAGCGATGGGATCGCCAGTTTTAATCTCGTCGCCATCTTTGAAAAGTAATTCGACAATCTTCCCCGCGACGGGTGAAGGTACCTCGACATTTGCCTTATCGGTCTCTACCTCCATTAACGATTCACCTACTGCGACCGTATCTCCTGGTTGCTTATGCCATGAAACAAGGTAAACCGAATCCACGGTATCTCCCACGCGCGGCATCTTGATTGTCATCTTCATCGGACTAGCTCTCCCTAGTTAATTCGAATTACTTAGTGAAAACATTTTCAAACATTGAGGCAACGGTTGGGTCTGGCGCGGCTTGGCAGGTTGCCACCACACCTTCAATGGTCTTGGTCATATCAGCACGCATCTTCTCGATCTTTGCTGCATCGAGGAGCCCGCGCTTTACCAAATCTTCCTCCGTTAACTTAATGGGGTCGCGCTCCATCCACTTCTCTAATTCCCCTTCAGGGCGATAGAGAGCCTTATCTGCGCGAGAATGTCCTGCGAAGCGATAGGTCTTTGCTTCTATCAACGTGGGTCCGCCTCCGCTACGAGCGCGGTCGACTGCCTCTTTGATTCCCTTACGTGTTGCATGGACATCCATCCCATCAACTGCGTAATGAGCCATCTTGTAGCTATCGGCACGCATATGGAGATCCTCGAGTGGAGTGGTCTTATCAATTCGACTGTACTCACCATAAACGTTGTTATCGCAGATAAAAATTACCGGCAATTTCCAAATTGCAGCGAGGTTCAATCCCTCATGGAAAGCGCCAATATTTGTTGCGCCATCACCAAATACCGCAACGCCGACGTTATCTTGGCCAAGGAGTTGATATGCCAATCCAGCTCCTGCTGCAATGGGAATGCCACCACCAACGATTGCAGATGTTGGCAGAAGTCCGAGAGTCATATCGGCTAGATGCATCGAGCCGCCAACGCCGCCACAACATCCAATGGTCTTACCCATGATTTCGCCAAGTACAGATTCAGGAGTAAGCCCAAGTGCAAGAGCGATTCCATGGCCACGGTAGGTGGCCATAACGGTGTCAGTAGGTCGCAACTCAGCAGCGAGTGCAATATCTAGCGCCTCTTGTCCCAAACAAAGGTGTGTTGTTCCACGGATCAAACCTGCGGCGAAGAGCCCATTGATTTGATTTTCAAATTCTCTGATTTCGAGCATTCGCTCATAACCAGCAACCTCATCTGTTTGAACAGCTTTGCGACGTTCGAGTTGAGTACTCATGATTTCAACCCCTCCATTTCCCACCAGGTTTTCGGAGTCTTGCCAGTTGCGATTACCTCTTTAAGTTGTCGAGCGACATCATCTTTTGTAGGGATATAGCGGGTCTCTAGCGGGCCGCTATATGGCACTGGAATATCTGGAGAGGTAATGCGGAACGGCGCTGCTTTCAACTCGCTAAATAATGCAGATGTCGTCGCAGCAACGATTTCACTTCCCCAACCGCCACTGAGTGGAGCCTCTTCAACAACCACGAGTCGACCAGTCTTCTTTACTGAGTTCAGAACTGTCTCTCGATCCCAAGGAATGATGGTGGCTAAATCGATGAGTTCAGCATTTACGCCGGACTCTTCGATTGCTGCTCTGCACACATCGACCATCTGGCCAGAGGTAACAATCGTGATATCTGTTCCATCGCGCAATACTCGGGCTTTTCCAATTTCTATCTTCAGATTCTTATCGACTTCGCCACGCTTCGCGTAGAGAATTCGCGGCTCAAGAATCACTACTGGATCTGGATCTTGAATCGCTGCTCGTGTAAGTGAATAGGCAGCCTGGGCATCGCTAAGCATGATGAGTTTGAGACCTGGCGTTGCAGTAAACCAATTCTCAAGAGTCTGCGAATGCTGGCTACCAAAACCTAATCCTGATCCACACGAGGCGCGGACAACCATGGGAACAGATAATTTTCCGTTGGAGAGGTAGCGCATCTTCGCCGCTTCAGTGACTACTTGGTCCAGCGCGACCCCAAGAAATTCAATGAACATAATTTCGACAACAGGTTTTGCTCCCAATATTGCCGCGCCAACTGCCGCGCCAGTGAAACCCATTTCTGAGATGGGGGTATCGCGAACGCGCACTGGGCCAAACTCAGCGAGTAAACCCTCAGAAGTTTTAAAAGGGCCCTCTGCTTCGGCTACATCTTCGCCGAAGAGCATTACGGTGGGATCACTTCGCATTTCATCGGCAAGTGCATTGACGATCGCCTGTCGAAATTGCATTGCAGCCATTAAATGCCTCCAGGTCTGCCTTCTACAACCCAACGGGAGCGGGGCTGGAATCGTTTGCTAGGGTATTGACCCACGAGCAACCCCGTCAAGGAGTGGCCATGTCGGCTTCATCACCAGCGCTACCTCTGGCTGGAATTCGCGTGCTCGATGCCACCTCCAATATCGCCGGACCTTTTGGTGGCGCGGTGCTGGCAGACCTTGGTGCCGATGTCCTCAAAATTGAAACTCCAGTGGGCGATCCCTCGCGCTCGATGTCACCCCTAGATGGAGATCGTTCCGCCTATTTTCATATCGTCAATCGAAATAAAGATGTTGAAGCCATCGATTTGAAATCTAGCGTTGGAAAGAAGCGACTTGATGAATTGCTTGCTGGCGCCGATGTCTTCCTCACAAATTTTCTCCCGGATCGCCTTAAGACTCTCGATTTGGATCCAGATTCGCTCCTTTCCACATATCCCCGTTTGATTTTTGGAAATCTCTCTTCTTATGGAACCAGTGGACCCGATGCTGCCGCACCTGGCTACGACGCCACCGTGCAAGCACGGACCGGAATCATGCACGTTACTGGAGAACCCGATGGCAATCCCGTGCGCGCAGGGGTTTCTGTCCTCGATGTTGGTGGTGGCATGTGGTTAGCAATCGGCGTTCTAGCAGCGCTCGTTGAACGACACTCAACGGGTAAAGGTAAGGTTGTCGAAACCTCTCTTTATGAAACTGGCGCGACGTGGGTGAGTTATCACGTATCAGCCGAGCAACTCACCGGTGCGCCTTCTGTGCGATCGGGAAGTGGCCACCCAGCTTTCTCCCCCTACGGGATTTTCACAACCGGATCGGGAACTATCTGCATTGGAGTAGGTAACAACAACATCTTTGCCAAACTCTGCACTCTGATTGAACGAACGGACCTCATCGATAATCCCAAGTATGCAGTCAATGTTGATCGAGTGAAGAATGCGACTGAACTTAAGGGAGAGATTGAGCAGGCGCTGGTCACTCATGACGCTCGCTATTGGGCAGAGCTCTTGGGGCGCAATGGCGTTCCTGCAGATCGGGTTGCACTCCCTGAAGAGTTACATAGCGATGCTCAAGGTCGTGCCATTGACCTTCTCCTTGACTACCCAGATAGCCAGTCGAAGGTGAGGAAGATTCCAGGATTACCGTTGCGCTTTAATGGAAAACGGCCCCCCATTCGGAAGGCCGCTCCCCATAAAGATGAGAAATAAGCTCTAGAACTTCTGGCGATACTTATCGATTACCTCATCGATGATTTCGATACCTAGTCCTGGTTTACCCAAAGGCGGATAGACCCATCCTTCTGAGTGACCAAAAGGCTCTTTCACAAGATCATGCTGCATTGGATTGCGCAAAGGCTTAAATTCAAAGAGTCGGAATGCGGCGCTGCTAAATGAAACAGCCAAGCTCGCAGCGGAGATAATCGCTGACGACCATGCATGCGCATTCGCGGTCCGCTTATAGGCCTCGACACGCTCGGCAGCCTTCTTAAATCCAGTGATTCCTTCAGCGCGACCAGGATCGATACCAAAGACATCACATGTTCCAGTCTTGAGAATTTCTTCAAAGCCAGCGACCTGCCACTCACGCTCACCATATGCAATAAGCGTCTTAGTCTTGGCGCGCAAATCTGCATAACCTTGTGGATCCCAGGCGCCCAGTGGCTCTTCGATCCAATCAATGTTGTAATCATCAAATGCCTGGACTCGCTTCACGGCAGTTGCGACATCCCATTTGATGGCATAGCCAAGATCAATCATGATCATCTTCTCTTCGCCAAGAGTCTCACGCATCGTCTTTACATACTCGACATCTCGATTATGTTCGTAGCCAAGGTGGGCGTGGCCGCGCTTACCGAAGCCAACCTTCATTCCCTGTAAGCCTTGATCCATCCAGGTTTTTGCCTCTTCTGCCATCTTCTTAATATCTGAGTCATGGGCGTGGCCTGAAGCAATTGCAGGTAGTCGATCGTGGACCGGGCCGCCGAGGAGTTCCAAGACGCTGGTGTTGAGCGCTTTGCCTTTTAAATCCCAGAGCGCGATATCAATGGCAGAAATCGCATAAGAAGCGATGCCGCCTCGATAGCCGTACCACCAGGCACGTTCTTTCAACGAACGCCAAATAGCGATGTTGTTGATGGGGTCTTTGCCGATCAAGTAATCCTCAGCCAAACCATTGATGAGCGCCGCGACCGGTGCATTTGCCTCTTTAAATTGTGTGATGGACTCACCCCAACCCACGAGCCCATCATCCGTGGTGATCTTTACAAGGCAGAGGTAGCGCTCAGCATTGAAGTCATTTGGCTCTGGGTATGCAACGGGAATCGGCTCAACCTTCACAATTTTCATAGGGTCTTCTCCTTGGCTGTATTTGGCAGTAACTTAGGGGCGAATCCTCGCTCGAGCAAGTACTGGAATCCCAGAGCTAGCACCAGAAATAAACTAGATAAGAGAGGCGATAGACCAGATGTCGAAGAATATTCCGATTATTGATACACATGCCCACTTTTATGATTTCAGCCATCCCGAACTTAAATGGGTTTGGCTGGATCGAGATTTCATCCATCCGATTCTCGGAAATATCAACCCCATCAAAGCGCCGCAATATGTGGTCGAGAACTTCCATGCAGAATCACGTTTTGCTGGAGTTGAGGGCGTGGTCCATGTGCAAGCTGCAATTGGATCGCCAAATCCCGTAACTGAAACAGTCTGGCTTACGGAAATGAATAAAAAGTCACCTATTCCAATCCGGATTGTCGCAGATTGCGACCTTGGTGCATCAAATGCGATCTCACAGCTCGAAGAGCATGCCAAGTCAAAACTCTTTGTTGGAATCCGCGACTTCAAGGCAGAACCGATGCTTGCCGCCAAAGAAATTAATCCAAACTATGAAGCATCGCTCAAATGGATGGCGAAGAAGAAGATTGTCTTTGATTTAGATTGCGAGTGGCAGAATATGGGTGAGGCTCGCAAATTAGCAGAGCGCCACCCAGACCTGCCGATCGTTCTTGAGCACATCGGTTTTCCGCGTAAGCGCACTGATGCTTATTTCGAGAATTGGAAGAAGGCTGTTAAAGATCTCGCTAAAGCCGATAACGTCACTATGAAAATCTCCGGCGTTGCCATGACCGATCCGCAATTCACGAAGAAGTCTCTCAAGCCATGGGTTGAAACCTGCTTGAAGGCTTTTGGTGCAGATCGGTGCGTTATCGGATCTAACTGGCCAGTTGATCGCCTCTTCAGTTCTTACGATGTCATCATGGACTTGTACCGCGAATACATCGACAAACTCTCCACCTCTGAGCAGAAGAAGATCCTGCATAAGAATGCAGTAAAGCTCTACAAGTTCTAAGCGGCTTTAGATTCGAAGCCTCTTTGAGAGTTTTACGAATATCAGGGAGAGGAGGAGCACCGTTGCTCCTCCTACTCCCACCATCAAACGAATAGAAGTCCCCTCAGCAAGTAGCCCGATGAGTGGAGCGCCGATGGCGAACCAGACATGGAAAACAAAGAGATAAATCCCATAGACCCGTCCTTGAAGGTCAATCGGCGAGTATGCCGCGATGATTCCATTAGCAGTTGCCATCACCATTAAATGAAAAAAGTTCACCACGAGAGCAAGCCCTGTAAATACCCAGAAACTTGGCGCAAAAGCCGCCGCCAACCAGAAGAGGCCTAGAGCAATTCCACTCTGCATCATCGTGGCAAAACTTGGACGATGTCCAGATACCGAGAGCCGCGCTGCATAGCCGGCTCCTAATATTCCGCCGATTGCCAGAGATACTCCAACAAAACCTAGATGGCGGGCATCTTCTTCAAAAACTTGCCGGACCATCAACGAAGAGATGAAGGAGTAATTCATTCCTAATCCGACAAAGATTCCAGAGATAATCATGGGAGCATAGAGATTCTTATTCTTCTTCAAGAATGAGAATGCTTCCCGTAAATTTCCAGATGCCTTCGCACTGCTCTTTTGATGAAGATCATCCATTTTTACTTGAGTGAGAATTGCGATTATCAATAGATAGAGCGCTGATAGATAAATAAATGGAGTGCCGGTATCAAATATCGCAATGAGAAAACCGGCCGCAATCGGCCCAAAGAGCCTGCCGATGTTGAAGGTAACTGAATTGAGACTAATTGCATTGGCTACCCGCTCCTCGGGGACTACTTTTATCGAGAGCGAAGTAAATACCGGACCTTGCACAGCCCATACTGTTGTGAGCGAGAATGCCAAAACCGCAAGTAATTGGAAGTTCAAAATGCCATTTCGGTAAGCGGTGAAAATCGCCGCGTTAATAAATATCAATAATGAAGCGGTGATTATCAATATTCGCTTCTCGCTAAATTTATCGGAGAGGCTTCCCCCAATCAGGGAGAGAACGATGACTGGAGCGATCTGAATGCCCGCCATTGCACCTAAGGCGGCAGCGCTCCCCGTCAAATCAAGAACTAGCCACTCGATTGCCAATGTACTGGCCCAACCTGCACCAGAATTCAGGGAGCTATAAAGGAATACCCTCCGATAATTACGGTAGCTAAGTGAAGAGAACAATTATCGACCTAGACCGAGGGTTTTATTCAACGCTGACTCCGAACCTGCGAGCAATGCTTGCATGACTCCTTTACCAAAAGGAGGTTGCCAGGCTTGATATAGGTTCAAATCGTGCAGTTCATCGGGCACGACATATCCGACCGCTTCATAATCTACGCAGGTAATCGCAATTACGCCGTACTCAGAATATTTTTCCCGTAACTTTATCTGCCACTGTGAGTACACTTCACATTGCGCGCCTGCGAAAAGGATATTTCCGATTCGCCATCCATACGAAGTCAAGGTTATCCCCGAATTTGTTCCCATAAGGGCCGCAATCGACTTCTTCCGGAAGAGCCGTTCTCGTGCAAATGAATCACGCTCATGTGCAATTGCTTCGTCGAGTTCTTCCATCGTTGGCCATGATTTTGTGGGCAACAACGTTTCCTCAGCAACCACCACAACTTCGCCAGGTACTTCATAGTCTCGAGGTTCCCAATAGCCAAGTGGAGCTCCTGACTCCACAGCTTTGATGAATTCCAAACGTTTTCCGGGTGGATTCATTCCAGCCAGAGCAGCCAAGGTAGCGTACCCAAGTTGTCTGCCGTGATGATCTGCGACATCTACATCACCGACATATTGATGTGCAGGTCCTAATTCTCCCGATGCCCCTTGAAGGAAGAGTGTTGGAGCAAAATCAGTTGCGCTTTCGATTACCTCGCGCATTGAACCCACATAATCTGGAGATATCAACTTGTTGTCCCAACCAAGTGTTGTAGGGTGGCATGCATAGTTGACGAGGGTGCCAATAATTTTCTGATCTCGCTGACGAACCACTCGACCCACCATTACCGTGTCATCTGCTTCAATATCTGGGTTGAAGCCCGTGAGATAGCGGGATAGATTATGTGGATCGATCATGTCTCTATTGCTCGCTAGATTGCAGGAGCCGGTAGCGAAGGTAAGGATTGCATCATCCAAAGAATTGATTGCCTCTTGGCACGAACTGATGATTGCGCTAATTACTTGAGCGATGTACGGCTCAATCAAATCTCCGCCAGGCATATGAGCGCGACTTCGCGCGGCCCATGGAGAGGAGTGGGTATGCGAACAGGCCAACATTAAGTGCGATGGTGGTATCTCAAGAGCTTCGAGCACCGCGGCTCTGATTTCCAATCCCTCACGTCCAGCTAGATCGCCAAGAGATGCCGCATCGATTCCGACAAGAAGTGCCGGTAGCTCGCCTTTCTGCGTACGCAGAGCCATTGCCGTGACATAGAGCCCCTTGTGTGTGCCCTCAGACTTGTCATGATTGGATGCGCCCCACATTCGCCCATAAATCCCAAAAGGCGGGGTTATCTCGCGACGAGCGAAGCCTATCTGAGCCTTTCCCTCGAAGGGATCAACGCGAAGCGTCGGTACCTTCTGGCTCACTCGATAACCATAGTTGAAGCGGTTTACGAACGGCGAGCAATTCTGGGAATGTCGGCTTTGGTTCGTGAAGAACAAACGCAGGCAGACGTTCCAACAATTGACGGAGGGCGATTTTTGCCTCCAACCGAGCAAGCGGTGCTCCGATGCAGAAATGGATTCCATGTCCAAAACTGACATTTGCCGCATCTTTTCTCGTGATATCGAAGGAATCTGGAGCGCTGAACTTTCGTGGATCGCGATTTGCCGCACCAATCATGAAGTGAACGTAGTCGCCCATCTTGATTTCCTGTCCGAGTATCTCCAAATCCACCGAAGCAACTCGACTCTGCTTCTGGATTGACGAG
>JBEAMN010000156.1:0-8302 GCA_041165945.1 Actinomycetota bacterium | reverse complement strand
TGCAACATCTCGCTATGGTGAAGAACGTGTCGCACAGATCATCACGTACGGAACTATCAAAGCTAAGCAAGCGGTTAAAGATGCCACTCGAGTACTTGGACTTCCCTACATAGTCGGAGAGAAGATCAACAAGTCGCTACCACCGGCAGTGATGGGTAAGGACATTTCACTTGCTGGAATATTCAATCCAGATGATGAGCGCTATGTAGAAGCGGGCGAAGTCCGTTCGCTGTATGACAGCGATGCTGATGCGAAAAGAGTCATCGATACCGCCCGTGGCCTTGAAGGTCTGAAGCGACAATGGGGTGTACACGCGGCCGGCGTGATTCTGAGCAAGGAACCACTATTGGATGTGATTCCGATTCAGCGTCGCGAAGCCGATGGTTCGATTATCACCCAATTCGATATGGGCGCTTGCGAGGCCCTAGGTCTGCTCAAAATGGATTTTCTCGGACTTCGAAACCTCACAGTGCTTGATGATTGCCTTGCGAATATAAATATCAATCAAGGGAGAACATTTACTCTTGAAGAGCTCCCACTTGATGATAAGAAAACATATGAGTTGCTCGCCCGAGGTGAGACTTTAGGAGTCTTTCAACTCGATGGCGGTCCGATGCGCTCGCTCTTGCGCTCGCTAGCGCCAGATTCTTTCGAAGATATCTCCGCGGTAATCGCGCTCTATCGACCAGGACCCATGGGCGCAAATGCGCATAACGATTATGCCGATCGCAAGAATGGCCGAAAGCCGGTAATCCCGATTCACCGTGAGTTGGCAGAACCGCTCGCTGAGATCCTCGGTGATACGTATGGATTAATCGTTTACCAGGAACAAGTCATGGCAATCGCCCAGAAGTTAGCAGGATTCTCCCTTGGTGGCGCAGATCTGTTACGGCGAGCGATGGGTAAGAAAAAGAAGGAGATCCTCGATAAGGAGTACATACCGTTCCAGGCAGGAATGCGCGAGCGCGGTTACTCCGACAATGCCATCTCTATGTTGTGGGAGATTCTCGTTCCCTTCTCAGATTATGCATTTAACCGGGCACATAGCGCTGGATACGGAATGGTCTCGTATTGGACCGCCTATCTAAAGGCGAATTACCCGACTGAATATATGGCAGCGCTTTTGACTAGCGTTCGTGATGATAAAGATAAGAGCGCGCTCTATTTAAGTGAATGTCGACGAATGGGAATTAAAGTTCTGCCTCCTGATGTGAATGAATCTGAATCGGATTACACCCCGCGTGGAAAAGACATTAGGTTTGGGCTCGCTGCTATTCGCAATGTGGGTGCAGGCGCTGTCGAATTGATTAAGAGAGCGCGAGAGAGTAAAGGTGCTTTTACATCTTTTGGCGACTTCCTCGCCAAGGTCGATGGTCAGGTGTGCAACAAGAAGACCCTCGAATCTCTGATAAAGGGCGGAGCTTTTGACTCACTAGGGCATTCTCGACGCGGATTGATGGCCATCTATCTGGAGGCCCTCGACAGCATCTCCGAGACCAAACGTGCCGAAGCTATTGGGCAATTCGATTTATTTGGCGCAGCCAATGAAAGTAACGTCGCTCATGTTGATTTGGATTATCCGATTGATGAATGGGATAAGCGAACTCTCCTCGCGCATGAGCGAGAGATGCTTGGGCTATATGTATCTGACCATCCTCTACTAGGAGTCGAGTCGTTTCTCTCTTCAATTTCTGATAAACCGATAAGCACGATTTCAAGTGAAGAGTCGAGTGGATCTCATAATGACGAAATTGTCACGATTGCTGGTCTGATTACTGGAATTCAAAGAAAAGTCACACGCCAAGGTGCTGCATGGGCGATATTTACCTTAGAAGATCTCTCAGGAGCAGTGGATGTGATGGCATTTTCCAATACCTACAATCAATATGGTGCGCTGATGGGTGAGGATGTCATTGTCCTCGTCAAAGGAAGAGTGGATCGACGGGAAGAAACTCCAAAATTCATCCTGATGGAGATGAGCCTTCCTGATCTTCATCAAGAACGAAAAGGACCTCTTGTCATTACATTGCCGCTTGCTCGTTGCACGCCTCCAGTGGTCGAGCGGATGAAGGAAGTTCTTCGTTCACATCCAGGGACCACCGATGTTCATCTTCGACTTGAGAGCGCAACCGAGAACACCTTGCTCACCATCGATGAAGGTTTGAAGGTGAGCGCTACTGCGAGCCTAAGTGCAGATTTAAAGGCGCTACTTGGCCCTAATTGCCTGACGTAACAGGGAGAATATTGCCCGTCATTTTCATCTGCTCTTGAGTAGAATGGGGAAGTGAAATCCCCGCTCATTCGAGAGTTGAATCTTAGCTCCACGATCAATTCATCGAGTACTCGAGATGAAATCCGTGCACTTTTGCCGCGCGCCGAACTCGGTGTTGCTGGAGCGATGAACGATGTACAACAAATTATTGAAAAAGTACGAACTGGCGGAGTAAATGCGCTTCTAGATTTAGGGGAGCGTTTCGATGGTATCCGTCCGCAACAGATTCGGGTCCCTTCACATGAGTTGCAAAAGGCGCTAGCAAACTTAGATTCACGGGTGCATACGGCTCTTACAGAATCTATAGAGCGGATTCGGACTGTTCATCAAGAACAAAAACGGAGCGATAAGAGCATTGCGGTGATTCCAGGAGGAGTTGTCACAGAACGCTGGGTGCCAGTGGATCGGGTTGGGCTCTACGTCCCAGGTGGTCGAGCGGTCTATCCCAGCAGCGTGATGATGAATGTTGTTCCTGCACAGATTGCGGGAGTTGGTTCGCTCGCTGTCGCTTCACCTCCGCAGAGGGAGTTTGATGGTCTGCCTCATCCCACCATCTTGGCAACATGTGCGCTCTTAGGTATCGATGAGGTGTACGCAGTGGGTGGGGCGCAAGCAGTAGCGATGTTTGCCTATGGCATTGGTTGCGAAGCGGTTGACATGGTGACCGGTCCGGGAAATGTATATGTCGCTGCAGCCAAACGCGCGTTGCGCGGAGTGATTGGAATTGACTCTGAGGCTGGGCCCACAGAGATCATCATCCTTGCCGACGAGACAGCTAATCCTGATTTTGTCGCAGCCGATTTGTTGAGCCAAGCCGAACACGACACCATCGCCGCTGCGGTGCTCGTGACGACGAGCAAAATCTTTGCTGATGCAGTTCAAGATCGAGTTCATGAGCGTGTTTCGAAGACCAAACATCGCGAACGAATTGCTACAGCGCTCTCTGGAATCCAGTCAGCAGTCGTGATTGTCAAAGATGTCGAGCAGGGGCTTCTGGTTCTTAATGCCTACGCAGGTGAGCACGTACAAATCCACACCCGCAACTCTCAAACTGATGCAGCCAAGGTGCGTAATGGTGGTGCAATCTTCATCGGTTCCTTCTCGCCGGTATCGCTGGGGGATTACTCAGCTGGCTCAAATCACGTCTTACCTACCGGTGGATGCGCTTGCCATTCAAGTGGCCTCTCTGTGCAGACCTTTCTCAAGGGACTTCATTTTGTGGAGTACTCCGAAGCTGCTCTTCGCGAAGTTGCCGACGTGGTGGTCACGCTGGCAAATGCTGAAGATCTCCCCGCACACGGGGAGGCAATCAAGGCGCGGTTTGAGTCATGACTCCGAATAATGGAGAAAACAAGAGAGCGAAATGGCCAGCATGGTTACCACTACGTGATGACCTGCAGGATCAAGTGCCTTACGGCGCACCTCAATTAAATGTCTCTACTCGACTCAATACCAATGAGAATCCTTTCGGGCCGAGTAAAACTTTGGTAAAGGATCTAGAGAGCGCCATCAGTGAGATTGGTGCGAGATTAAATCGCTATCCAGATCGCGATGCAATCGAATTAAGGCGCTCGCTTGCACAGTACCTCAATCAACTCTCTGACACGACATTTTCAGAGGCGAATATTTGGGCAGCGAATGGAAGTAATGAGGTTATTCAGAGCATCTTTCTCGCCTTCGGTGGATCAGGCAGGAGTGCAGTTGGATTCGAGCCCTCCTATTCGATGCATCACAATATTGCGCGAGTAACGGGCACTTCATGGTTAAGAGTGGATCGTGTGGGCGACTTTGTCATTGATATCGAAAGTGCTCACAGGACCATTGCTGCAGAGAAACCTTCACTTGTCTTTCTGACTACACCAAATAATCCAACGGGAACAATCACCGCCATCAACGACATTAGAAGTCTTGGGCGAATCTGCGCAGAGGTAAATGCATTGTTAGTAGTGGACGAGGCTTATCAGGAGTTCTCCCAAGAACCAAGCGCGATCACCCTCATCGATGAATTACCTAACATCATCGTCTGTCGGACTATGAGCAAGGCCTTTGCCTTTGCCGGCGCTCGAGTCGGCTATCTCGTGGCTAATCCTGCAGTGATTGAGGCGATGTTGTTGGTCAGGCTTCCCTATCACTTGAGTAGCGCAACTCAGGCTCTAGCTCTAGTGGCTCTGACTTACTCCCGTGAGTTGCTCGCTAATGTCGCACACTTAAGTCGAGAGCGAGTGCGAATCAGAAAAGAGTTGGAGCGATTAGGGGTAGCGACACTGCCAAGTGGCGCTAATTTCTTCCTCTTTCACGCAGTCGATCCCAAGTCGTTATGGCAGGCGCTACTGGCAGAGGATGTTCTCGTCCGCGATGTAGCTTTGCCTCATTACCTCCGCGTAACAGTGGGCTCTCCTGAGGAAAACGACCGATTTATCGCTGCGTTGAGCAAGGCGCTTGGGATGAGCGCCACAGGGTAAAATTCTCGGTACGTCAGCGAGCAATAGGGGGCACGATGAGTCGTCGCGCAGTAGTCGATCGCACTACCAAAGAGTCATCGGTCCATATTGATCTCGAACTTGATGGCACAGGAGAGATTTCCATCGATACCCAAGTGCCTTTCTTTGACCACATGCTCAGCCAACTTGGTAAGCACGCTGGCTTTAACTTAACCGTCAAGACCACCGGTGATGTAGAGGTCGATTCTCACCACACAGTCGAAGATACCTCCCTCGCCCTCGGACAGGCGCTCCGCGAAGCCCTTGGAGATAAATCGGGGATTCGCCGCTTCGGTGATGCCACAGTGCCGCTCGACGAAGTACTGGTGCAAGCAGCGGTCGATCTGTCGGGTCGCCCATATTTGATCCATCGCCAGCCTGAGATTGTGGAATTGATCGGAACCTACGACACCACTCTTACTCGCCACATTTGGGAATCACTTATCGCCGAAGCTCGCATAGCCCTCCATGTCCGCGTGCTTGAGGGACGTAATGCACACCACGTCATGGAAGCTCAATTCAAAGCGGTTGCTCGCGCTCTTCGCGATGCAGTCTCACGAGATGGAGTCGCTGGAATTCCTTCCACCAAAGGCACCCTTTGATAGCGATTCTTGATTACGGTTTCGGAAATGTTCGTTCGGCGCAAAGAGCATTTGCACGCCATGGGATTGATGCGCAGATAACATCAAATAGAGAAGAGTGCATAGCGGCAGATGGTCTGGTTATTCCAGGAGTGGGAGCATTTGCCGCCTGTATGGATGGTCTCGATCGCGTTGAAGCAGCTGCAATTGTCGATGCTCGCTTACTTGCCACTCGACCAGTGTTAGGAATATGTGTAGGAATGCAAGTCCTTTTTACAGAAGGGGTTGAACACGACATTCCGCGGATAGGACTGGGACAGTGGCCGGGCAGAGTTGCGCAATTACCGGCCGAAATTCTCCCCCACATGGGGTGGAGTGAAATTGACAGCGCTCCTGGTTCGGCACTTTTTCAAGGAGTCGAAAATGAGCGTTTTTATTTTGTCCATTCCTATGCCGCTCAAAAATGGGAACTTCACCCATCAGAGAGCCTGGCTCCTGCGTTAGTAAGCTGGAGTGAATATGGAGGAGCATTTATCGCTGCGGTGGAGAATGGCCCCTTGAGCGCTACCCAATTTCACCCTGAAAAATCCGGCGATGCCGGCGCAACGCTCATCGAGAATTGGATTAAACAATGTCTTTAATTCTATTACCAGCTGTTGATGTCAAAGATGGTAAAGCGGTTCGTCTCGTTCAAGGTGAACTCTCTCAAGAGACCTCGTACGGGGCACCCATCGACGCCGCTTTGGATTTTCAGAACTCAGGAGCGCAATGGTTGCACTTAGTAGATCTTGATGCAGCATTTGGAATCGGCAGTAATCATGAGATTCTCGCCGATGTAGTCGGGAAACTCGATATCAAAGTGGAACTCTCCGGCGGTATCAGAGACGATGCCTCGCTCGAGCGCGCTCTTGCTACCGGATGCGCACCAATCAATCTCGGAACTGCCGCCCTTGAGAATCCTGAGTGGACTTCTCGCGTCATCAAGAAATATGGCGAGCGAATAGCTGTTGGTCTTGATGTCCGTGGCCACACTCTGGCTGCACGCGGTTGGACGAAAGAGGGGGGAGATCTCTTTGAGACCTTAGCGCGTCTTGATCGAGATGGATGTGCTCGATATGTCGTAACAGATGTTGCAAAAGATGGCACGATGCAAGGACCAAACTTAAATCTGCTCCGTGAGGTTGCTCAGGCAACCAAAGCCCCAATCATTGCAAGTGGTGGCGTCTCCACTCTTGATGACATTCGAGCGCTTCGCTCGCTTACTGATATCGGAATTGAAGGATCGATTGTAGGAAAGGCCCTCTATGCTCGCGCATTCACCCTCGAAGAGGCGTTAGTAGTTGCAGGATGAGTAAGAAGCCGGCGATTCGCATCATCCCATGTCTGGATGTAACGGAAGGTCGCGTGGTCAAAGGGGTGAATTTTACAAATTTAGTCGATGCGGGAGATCCGGTCGAGATGGCCCGCGTTTATAACGCTGAAGGTGCAGATGAGTTGACCTTCCTCGATATCACAGCAAGTAGTGGCGCTCGCGAGACGATGTATGAGGTAGTCAATAGGTGCGCAGCCGAAGTATTCATCCCACTAACAGTGGGAGGTGGCGTGCGAAGCGTTGATGATGTTGACCGACTCTTGCGTGCAGGCGCTGATAAAGTCTCAGTAAACACCGCTGCACTTGCTCGCCCAGAATTAATTAATGAAATCAGCGAGAGATTCGGCTCTCAAGTTCTCGTTCTATCTGTTGATGCGCGACGAGCAAATACTCCAAGTGGTTTTGAAGTGACTACCCACGGCGGTCGTCAGAGTTCTGGCATCGATGCGCTCGGGTGGATCGAGCAAGGATGTTCGCGCGGCATCGGGGAGGTCCTGCTTAATTCGATGGACGCTGATGGCACCCGATCTGGTTACGACATTGAGATGATCACACGGGCGAGAGGCGTGGCGACGGTGCCGCTCATTGCCAGTGGTGGCGCGGGGGCGCTAGAAGATTTCGACCTGGCAATTAAGGCCGGCGCTGATGCGCTCCTGGCCGCCTCAATATTTCATTTTGGCACTTTTCGCATTAGTGCGGTCAAGGAGTACCTGCGAGGCCGTGGCCACCTCATCCGGTGAAGATAGGGGAGAATATCGCTATGAGTAAGAGGTCAGTGCTCCCAGCAGAGATTGAGGGTCGCCTCGCCGAACCCACATCACTTCTGCCGGTAATCGTCCAGCAGATAGAGAGCAATGAAGTGTTGATGCTCGCGTGGATGAATCGCGAAGCCTTAATCAGGACGATTGAGAGTGGTGAGGCTACCTACTGGAGCCGGAGTCGAAATGAGTTATGGGTAAAGGGGAAAACATCCGGCAATACCCAAAGACTTCACTCCATTGATGTGGATTGCGATAGCGATGCGCTTTTGATGAGGGTCGATCAGACAGGTGTTGCTTGCCACACGGGTGCGCCAACCTGTTTCGGTAATCGGATTACCTGATGCTCCTTGAGGAATTTCGCACATTCGCGAAGAGTCATACTGTCATTCCAGTTACACGATCGTTCGTTGCGGATAACGAAACTCCTCTGAGTCTCTACAGTAAATTGGCTAAAGAGCGATCGGGAACTTTTCTCCTCGAGTCTGCCGAGAATGGAAGGACTTGGTCGCGCTACTCCTTTATTGGCGTTCGAAGCAATGCCACTCTCACCGAAAAGAATGGTGCTGCTATCTGGAGCGGGATAAAACCTGCTGGTGCTCCAGAGGGCATTGATCCACTTGAAGCGCTAGAGATCACCACCAAACACTTAAAGAGCGTGGCTCTTCCGGAACTTCCACCCTTAACTAGTGGTCTTGTAGGTTTTCTCGGATATGACGCCGTCAGAAGAATGGAACGGCTCCCCAATATCGCAAAAGATGATCTTAATATCCCAGAGTTATCATTCATGCTCATCTCGGATCTAGCAATCTTCGATCATGCAACGAGCGTAGTTACCT
>JBEAMN010000155.1:0-6604 GCA_041165945.1 Actinomycetota bacterium | reverse complement strand
TGTTCGAATACCCATCCGGATATCAGGAGGCAGGATCGATGCGCGCGCGGTTTGTACATCTTCATTGTGCCAGCGGCTACTCCTTTAAATATGGGACCGCGCTGCCTGAAGCGCTCGTTGCTCGCGCAAGCGAACTAGAGATGCCAGCTCTTGCTCTCACCGATCGAGCCGAACTCGGTGGCCTTGCCGGTGCGATTCGTTTTACTCAAGCCTGCGCGAAGGCAAATATCGCACCGATCCTTGGCAGCGACTTTCTCATCGCTCCACCATTACTCACTCGTTCAGCTCGAACAACTCCGGCAAAGGGCGGTGCGGAGGTAGAGCGAAAATATCCACGCGCAACCCTCCTTGCTACTCCTGCAGGGTGGCGAAATTTTGTCCGTCTCATTTCAGCAACAGAGGAAGGTCTGCTCACCCGCAAGAACCTTTCTCGCTATGGCAAAGGATTAATTCTCTTACTTGGCCCCGATTCAGATGTTGGTCGCCACATTGCAGCCAACCGAGCCGACTTAGCTGAAGGCGCTTTTAATGAGTGGAGCGAATACTTTCCGCGCGATCTCATCACCATCGAAGCGCTCTCACACCGCATTCCAGGAACGGGGAAGTGGTCAACGCATCACGCCGGCAAGATGCTCCTCTTTGGTCGAATGATGAAAGCGCCAGTCATCCTCAGTAATAACGTCCGAATGCTCCACGCAAGCGATGCGCCAGTAGCCGATGTGCTCGATGCGATTCGCAAACTTGTTCCGCTCTCACCTCGCCATACTGAGAATAAGACAGATCAGGCCTATCTAAAAAGTAGCGCAGAGATGTTTCAGATTGCCAGAGAGATTGCAGCAAGCGCTGGCGAGAAGAATGAATATGAATTACTCGCCACAACAGATGAATGGGCGCAACGATGTGAACTCTCACCAACGCGTGATGTCGGCCTAGGGGGAGTCCATCTGCCCGAGCCACAGGTTGTTGGCCTCTCTTCTTATAACGAGATGGCCCAGCACCTCAAAGCGCGATGTGAGGTGCGATTAACCTCGCGATACTCCGGTGAGAGATTGCAAGTTGCCACTGAGCGACTACACCAAGAGCTGCAGACCGTTTACTCATTAGGTTACGAGGCATATTTCCTTGCCGTTGCCGATATCGTCGATAGCGCTCGCCACTCTGGGATTCGCGTTGCGGCGCGGGGCAGTGGCGCTGGTTCGCTCATCTGCCATCTACTCGGCATCTCAGGAGTTGATCCACTTGAACATGGATTGCTGATGGAGCGATTCTGCTCCACGCTCCGCACTGACTTGCCTGATATCGATATCGATGTCGAATCTGCGCGGCGATTAGAGATCTACGACCAAGTCTTCGCTCGTTATAACCCTGCTGGCTCTTGGCCGCATGGTCCTGCGCAAACAACGACAGTTGCTATGGTTGAAACATATCGAGCGCGCCATGCAATTCGCGATGTGGGTGCAGCGCTAGCGCTGCCACATGAAGAGATCGACACCTTGGCAAAATCCCTGCCACATATCCGCGCGAAGAACATCACCAATGCCCTTCGTGATCTGCCAGAGCTGCGCCACCTATCAATTAACGGAGCGATGCGAAAGGCAATCACCCTTGCCCAACAACTCGATAAATTGCCGCGCCATCTTTCGATGCATCCCTGCGCAGTGATACTCGCCGATAGCGCGCTCCTTGATCGGATGCCCAGCCAGATGGGCGCCTCTGGTTATCCAATGTCGCAATGGGATAAGGATGATGTCGAGAGCGTGGGCCTTCTTAAACTCGACATCCTTGGCGTCCGGATGCAATCAGCGATGGCACATGCGCTCAGTGAGATTCGTCGCGTCGACAAGAAGGATATTCCACTAGATGAGATCGCTCTCGATGATGCAAAGACCTTTACTCTGATTCGTTCGACAAAGACCCTTGGCATCTTTCAAATCGAAAGCCCCGGGCAACGTGAGTTGATCGGCAAGTTCGCCCCCGAACTCTTCAACGATCTCATCATCGATATCTCCCTCTTTCGCCCTGGCCCGGTGAAGAGCGACATGATCACCCCTTTCCTTCGCGCCAGGCAAGGGTGGAGCGCGCCCCGACTTATCCACCCATCGCTCTATGAGATCCTCGCTGAGACTGAGGGCGTTGTCGTCTTCCATGAACAGGTCATTCGCATCATCGCCACGATCGCGGGAATCTCGCTCGCCGAAGCTGAGTCATATCGCCGTATCCTCAACGACCCCGAGCGAAGTATCGAGTTCTATCCCTGGTTCATCAATCGCGGGTGTGAACGTGGTTATCCAATCAGCGTCGTCGAAGAGGTTAATGATGTTCTTCGCGCTTTCGCATCCTTTGGTTTCTGTAAAGCCCATGCCGCTGCATTTGCGTTACCGACCTATCAATCAGCATGGCTCAAGACTCATTACCCTGCACACTTCATCGCTGGCTTACTGACCCATGATCCCGGGATGTATCCCAAACGATTACTTCTTGATGAAGCGCGACAGATGGGAGTTGGTTTACTCCCACTTGATATCAATAGATCTGGGAGTGAGTATCTCGTCGAAGAGGTGAATGGCAGTTATGGAATCCGAGTAGCGCTCTCCGACATCTCCGGTATCGATGAGCATCAGATACGCGAAATCATCTCTGGCCGCCCATTTATCGATTGCGCTGATTTCACCTATCGCGCTCGAGTCTCTAAGCCTATTGTCGAGAACCTCATTCTCCTTGGCGCATTTGATCAACTTCATCCAGGAATCAATAGACGCGAACTCTTACTTCATTACAAAGAGTTAGATCGATGGAGCGCGCCTTCATCCAATCAAATGGCTCTGCTCTTCGACGACCAACAGAGCTCATTGATTGCAAGTGGATTACCCGCGCTGACAGAGAGCGAGAAGGTCCGCCATGAGGTTGACCTCCTTGGTCTTGATGTTAGCCATCACCTCATCGCCTTCTATCGCCATTTCTTAACTGCCCTTGGCGTAGTTCGCGCAGCCGATCTTCTTACCCATCGCTCACGTACCCCACTTCTTGTCGCAGGGGTCAAAGTTGCCCTACAGAGTCCACCAGTTCGCTCTGGTCGACGGGTCATCTTCATCACCCTCGATGATGGGACTGGATGTAGCGATGCGACCTTCTTTGAAAATACCCAACTCCACTCTGGGCGAACCCTCTACCAATCGAAACTTCTGCTGGTACATGGCGCTTTACGTCGAACTGGCTCACGCGGAGTCTCCATCCTTGCTCACTGCGCGTGGGATCTTGGGGAGTTGTACTCGCTCTGGCGCGAGAGTGGCGATATCTCAGTTGTCCGGGCTCAGATGGATACTCTTATTAATATGGCTATTAATATGGCAGCCATTACTGGAGAAGAGAAGAGTGCCAGTGCATCCAGTGCATAAAGCGAGCACCATTCTTCATGTCGATATGGATGCCTTCTTCGCCTCAGTAGAAGAGGCTGATGATCCAACGCTCAAAGGTAAAGCGGTGGTCGTTGGCGCGGGGCCGCGCGCAGTAGTTACCTCAGCAAATTATCGTGCCCGCACCTTTGGTATCCGTGCGGCGATGCCAGTTGCGCAGGCGCGCAGACTTGCTCCGAATGCAATCTTCTTACCAAACAGACATCATCGTTACGGCGAAGTCTCTGCCGAGGTAATGAAAATCTTCAATGATTTTTCGCCACGAGTTGAACCACTCTCACTCGATGAAGCATTCCTTGATGTCTCAGGTGCGACTAGATTGATTGGAAATGCACGCGAAATTGGAAACCAAATTCGCGCACGTATCGAATCTGAATTGGCAATCACCTGCTCCGTAGGAATCTCAACGACTAAGTTGATTGCCAAACTTGCATCGGGGCGATGTAAGCCCAATGGACTTTTAGAGATTCCCGAAGATCGCGTCTTAGATTTCCTCCACCCGCTTCCAGTTCGCGAGTTATGGGGAGTGGGCCCAAAGACTGCTGACTCACTTACCCAATTAGGGCTACAGACAATCGGTGATATCGCGCATACTCCACGAAATACTCTCATTCGTGCGCTCGGTGCAAGCCAGGGGGAGAGCCTGTATGAATTGGCCTGGGGTCGAGATTATCGAGCGGTCGAAGAAAGCGTGGTCGATAAAAGTATCGGCGCTGAAGAGACTTTTGCGCGCGATACCGATGACAATGAAGAGCTGCTCGCTGAACTTCTTCGAGTGACTGAGCGAGCCACGCGGCGTTTACGAGATCAAGAATTGGTCACACGGACTATCTCAATCAAAATTCGATTTAGTGATTTCACCACCATCACCCGGTCAAAGACGATTGATCTACCAACTGATAGCACCCAAGAGATTTACGAACAGGTGCGCCGTCTTTTTAACGGATTGGCTTTGGTGCGCTCACGTGTCCGGCTGGTGGGAGTTCGATTAGAGAACCTTGAGAGCCAGGAGCATTTGGTCGAACAGTTGACTCTCGGTTCGCGGGAGAAGGGGTGGCGACAGGTCGATAAAGCCCTCGATCGGGCCCGCCGGCGCTTTGGCGGCGGGGCGCTCAAGCCCGCCCGCCTCATCGAACCTGAGAGCCAATCGGGCTCGATAGGCTCAATCGAGGGTGAGCCGTAAGCCTCCTCCTGGGCTAAGATTTTTAGTAAGCGGTCACTGAAGGGAGCGCGTAAAGGCGATGCCACTATCTGAACATGAAGAGCGCTTACTTGCAGAGATGGAAGCTGCGCTCTCACAAGAGGATCCAAAACTTGTCTCTGCGTTATCGCAGAAGAAGAGCAAGCGCTCTCCTCTCTTGAGCCTGACTTTGATTGCAGTGGGCTTCATTACTCTCTTCGTCGGATTGGTCACCCAAGTCATTATCGCGGGCGTTGCCGGATTTATCATCGCCCTTGCTGGCGTCTATCGACTTATTACTACCTCCCGCGCAACTCTTCAAGGAATGAAGGCGCCGCGAGAGAAGCGGAAATCACGCTTCAACAGCATGTTGGAAGAGCGCTGGGAGCGCCGTCAGTTTGGCGACGATCAACAATAAGTTTCGTACATATCTTCATCAGCGTGATTCATTAGGAAATAAATACACTTCAGGTCGTCTGCTCATTGATGCAGGTTCACAGAGTTTTCCGGGCGCAGCGGTACTTACTGTTGGTGGTGCGCGACGAGGCGGAGCTGGTTACATCAATTACCTCTCACGCGAAAGTTTGCCGACTGATCTGGTCTTACGCGCTTACCCGGATGTTGTTCCACTTCAGAGCCTTGAGAGCGTGCATGTCGATGCTGCAGTAGTTGGTCCGGGATCGCCTAATCTTTCGCAGCTACCAGAATGTCGAAGGCTGATTATTGATGGCGGAGCGCTCGCCTTGATTACAGAGCCAGCACCAACGGATGCACTCTGGATTCTTACGCCACATGAGGGTGAAATAAAGAAGATGGGATTTGACCCTAGAGATAGGCAGTCGTGCGCACTAAATGCAGCCCGCGCCTTCAACGCAATCGTCTTACTCAAAGGAAAAGCTTCGATTGTGGCGACCCCAGCCGGCATTACCTTCATCGATCAGGTAGCGGGAAGTGAGCTCTCCACCGCGGGCACTGGAGATGTTCTAGCCGGGTTTATCGGGTCGATGATTGCTTCGCATCGACCAGACTCATTGGAAAGTGGAGCAGAAATTGTTGCTCATGGAGTCGAAATTTTTTCTGCAGCAGCACAATCGGCTCTTAAGCGGCGCATCCCACTTGTTGCTACCGATCTACTAGAAGAGATACCTACGCTTTTGGCCCAGGAAGGAACTTCCCTCTAAAGAAGGTCAAGGGCTGGGAAATGCCATCGGTAAATGAGAGCACCTCACCCACGATAATCACATGGTCTCCTGCTTCATATTGCGCCTGCGTTCGCGCGGTGAAGAATGTTTTCGCCGCCGCGAGTGCAAGGGCAGGGTGTTCATCGGATGGTTCGAGAACCTCTAACCCGGCAAATCGATCTGCACCATGAGCAGTAAAGCGATGGACTAAATCTTCTTGCCCTGCATCGAGGAAGTTCACTGACCAGGAAGTGGCCCTCTTCCACATCGGGAACGAGGCAATTTTCTTATCCACGCACCAGGAGACCAAGACTGGATCGAGCGAGACCGAGGTCAAAGAGTTGCAGACAATTCCCACCCGTTGCCCATCAATGTCGGCTGTGACGATAGCGATGCCGGTAATCCACCCGCTCATCAGCGAGCGAAATGTCCGGGGATCGAGGGCGGCCATCTGGCTAACGGTAGGGCCTTTTTCTGATGACTGCTGACAGGGGCCAGATGGAACCAGCTGGCGAGAGTGGGGGGAGCCAGAGGAGGGAGAGGGGGGAGGGTGGTTGACTGTGGAGATAAGTGGAGTAAAGTGGGGGATTACAACCTTGGGGAAGGGGGTAGTACCGCATGTTTCTTGGTACCTACGAACCCCGCCTTGATGAAAAGGGGCGCCTGATTCTTCCCGCCCGATTCCGCGATGATCTCGCTTCCGGTCTAGTCATCACCAAAGGACAAGAGCGCTGCCTCTATGTCTGGCCAGCGCAAGAATTTGCCACTCTCACCGAAGCGATGCGCCAAGCGCCGGTCACAGCAAAATCCGCTCGCGATTACATGCGCGT
>JBEAMN010000154.1:0-5110 GCA_041165945.1 Actinomycetota bacterium | reverse complement strand
CCAGGAGCAACGCAAGGATGATGGAGTTGCCGATGCCAATCAAGAGCGCAACCCAGAGCGAGATGTTGAAGGAGACCACGGCAACCGCGACGCTATAAGCGCCAACTGCGAGGAATCCTGCTTGACCGAAGTTGAGCAGGCCTGTGTATCCGAAGTGCATATTCAATCCGATTGCTGCGAGTGCAAAAATAATGGTGTTGACGCCGATTGCCGCGCTCAATGATTGTTGAGTGATGAAGAGAAAATCCATTAGCCAATCCTCCCCTTCTTGCCGAGAATTCCTTGCGGCCTAACTAAGAGGATAAGAATCAAAATCACCAAGGCGCCAACATATTTGAGTTCGGTAGGGATGAAAAGAGTAGATAACTGAATCGAAACGCCAATTACGAGCGAGCCAATAAGCGCACCGTTGATGGTTCCCAAACCACCAAGGGTCACAGCAGCGAAGATGAGCAAGAGTAGATCCTGCCCAAGAACGAAGCTGACGCCCTGGTTAAGAGTGACCATGATGCCGGCAAATCCGGCGAGAGTTGCGCCAAGAATCCAGACTGCGCGGATAACTCGCTCCACTTCGATACCTGAAGAAGAGGCGAGCGCTGGATTATCTGCAACTGCGCGACTTGCCTTACCCATATGACTTCTGGAGAGCCACATTGTCGCTGCAATCAACATCGCCAACCCGATACTTGAGGTGATGATTGACTTAGGGGTTATCGATACCAATCCGATGGTCAAACCATCTTGTCCGGCATATTCAGGGAGCTGCCTGGTGTCGCCTCCGAAGATAAAGAGGAAGAAGTATCGGATGAGAATGGCAAGTCCGATGGAGACGATGAGCGCTGCAATCAGTCCGGTGCCACGGCGGCGAAGTGGTTGCCAGAGAACCTTGTCTTGGAGATAGCCGCCAATGAAGGCTGAGAGCAAGACTGCAATCGGTACCGCAAAAATAACTTTGAGGCCAACAATTGCACTTAAGTAATAGGTGAGGAGGCCACCGAGGGTAAGAAGTTCACCATGGGCAAAGTTGGTTAATCCCGTCGTGCCAAAGACCAGGTTTAATCCCAGGGCAGCCAGAGCAATTACCAGCGCAAGAATGAGACCGTCCGCTAAAAGTTGGGCACCTCGCTCAAGATCGGAGGCCTTTTCCACTCCCGGACCAATCGGAAATAATATTGTGACATTAAAGCCAAGCGAGATGACATTGGCTTTGATAGTTGCTCGAGTGGGATCGGTAAGGGCTTGGCCATCCGGAAGTTGCTCTTGATTGATCGAGACTTCATAAACTGCCGCCACCGGGACTTCAATCTGCCACTTACCCGAAGAATCGGTGATTGAGGTCGAAGAAAAATTATTGGGTCCAGTGGCAGAGATGCCTACCCCCGGAAGCGGTTTCTTCTCGGCGTCGACCAATGTTCCCTGGATAAAAGTAGGAGTTGCTGCCGAGGCTGCGCCTGCAAATCCGAGAGCGAAACCAGAGAGAGTGGCGGTGACTGTCGCAAACATCAGTAGCGCGCCGATCCTCTTCTTGCGCATAGGGCTCCCCAGGGTAGAACGTGCTCGGCTTAATACTGGTCGGTAGCGTACTCAGGGGTGGGTGAAATTACGACAATTAGTCGGCGAGAATGAGGCAGGTTATTCGAGCGGTGCAGGTCCTTTTCCCCTGATCATCAGAGATCTCTACGTTGTAGCTGGCCAATGTCCGGCCGAGGGAGATGGCGGTAGCCACCGCGGTGACATATCCCGATTTGGCTGCGCGATGGTGGGTGGCGTTGATATCGACCCCCACCACTCGTCGATGAAGCCCTGCATGCAAGTGTGCTCCGATGGAGCCAAGGCTCTCAGCAAGCACCACATTTGCTCCGCCGTGAAGTAGGCCAAAGGGTTGGGTGTTGCCATCAACTGGCATTCGTCCGACGAGTCGCTCAGGGCTAGCCTCAAGGATCTCAATTCCCATTTTCTCATCGAGCGCGCCCCGACCACGAGCATTGAGTTGGGCTAGTTGCTCTTCGTTGATTCCCGACATGGGCTAAGCATATTCCTACTATTGACCCCGTACTCCTACCCTTGCCACATGTCTACGCGTACATCGCAAACCCTCCTGTTGCTCGATGGACATTCGTTGGCATATCGCGCCTTTCACGCCTTACCGGTTGAAAATTTCACTACCTCAAGCGGTCAACCCACCAACGCTCTCTATGGCTTTACCTCGATGCTGCTCAACTTGTTACGCGACTTGAATCCCACTCACATAGCAGTTGCATTCGATGTCTCACGGAAAACTTTTCGTACTGAGAAGTTCCCCGAGTACAAAGCAAATCGTTCAAAGACCCCCGATGAATTTCGAAGCCAGATGGCGCTGCTACATGAAATCATCGAAGCTTTAGGAATTACTCAAATCGAACGCGAAGGTTATGAAGCTGACGATGTCATCGCCACACTGACAAAACGAGCAGTTGCGGATGGCTTCCATGTTGAAATCTGCTCAGGTGATCGAGATTCCTTTCAATTAGTTAACTCTAATGTCACGGTGCTTTACCCGAAGAAAGGTGTGAGTGATCTTGCTGTCATGACACCCGAGGCGGTAGTAGAGAAATACGGATTAACTCCCGCGCAGTATCCAGATTTTGCGGCGCTGCGTGGCGACCCCAGCGATAATCTTCCCTCAATTCCAGGAGTTGGAGAGAAGACTGCGACTAAATGGATTGCCGATTACGGCTCACTTTCAGCGCTCATCGCAAAGGTCGATCAAGTTCCAGGCAAAGTTGGTCAGGCCCTACGCGAACATATCCCGCAGGTTCTGCTCAATCGGGAGTTAACTCAATTAGATAGCGATGTTCCCTTGCCAAAAGATTTGAGCAACCTGCACCGTAGAGATATCGATTATCCGAAGATTCGTGAGCTCTTTGATCTATTGGAGTTTCGAACGCTCAAGGAGCGATTACCAAAACCTGTCTTGGAAAGTTCAACTCCAAAGAGTCAAGAAGTTTTTGCAGAGTCGGGGTCGTTCGAGCAGCTTGACAACAGATCGCTCACAGCAATCTCTGTGAATTCCGAGCTAACTCAGATTGGTGTAGCACAAGGCGTTTTTGCATTTGTCGCTGACTATCCCGCTCTTTCCTCCTGGATCACAAGTTCGGATGCGCCAAAACTTTTCTTTGACGGAAAGGCACTATTAAGGAGGTTAGACCCCACCATTTCAGGTGTTGCGGGAGATATTGCCTTGATGGCGTACTTACTTCACCCTGGCGCACGAACGCCAGATTTCAATGAAGTGATATCAAAGTACTTGAATAAAGATTCACCGACTAATAACGAAAGGACAGATGGCTTGGAGTTGGATTTCTCCGCCGCTGCAGGAACCTCTTCAGGTGCGTTGGCGGAGAATGCACGAAATCTCCTTCAGCTCTACCCAATCCTCAAAATTGAGTGCGCGAAATCAGGGCTTAACCAGGTATTGGAAGAGATCGAGTTGCCCACACTTACGTTGCTTGCGCGAATGGAATCAGTGGGCATCGCAATCGCAGAAAAAGAGGGGACAGAACTTGAAAGGTATTTTCAGGAAGAAGCTGAAAAGGCAGCGAAGAGCGCCTTTGATTCGGTCGGCCACGAATTTAACCTTGCTTCACCCAAGCAGTTACAAGAAGTTTTGTTTAACGAGTTAAAGCTCCCTAAAACTAAGAAGATTAAGACTGGATACACCACGGATGCTGATGCCCTTACCTGGTTGATGGAAAGTACAAAGCACCCAGTACTTGAAGCGATATTGCGATCAAGGGATGTCACCAAATTAAAGAGCGTAGTTGAGGGCCTGCTCAGGGAAGTGGCAAATGATGGTCGGATACACACCACATTTCAACAGATGGTTACTGCCACAGGGCGACTCTCCTCTACCGATCCCAACCTCCAGAACATTCCAATTAGGAGCGAGGAGGGCAGGCGAATCAGAAATCTCTTTATCGCTGGCGCTGGTTATGAATCACTCATGACCGCTGATTACAGCCAGATTGAATTGAGAATCATGGCTCACCTCTCAGATGATGCGGCTTTGCTCGATGCATTTGCTCAAGGAGAAGATCTTCACACCACGGTAGGTGCAGAGGTATTTGGAGTAAAGCCTAATGAAGTCGATGCCGAGATGCGCAGAACTGTCAAAGCCATGTCATATGGATTGGCTTATGGACTGTCGGCATTTGGGCTTGGACAGCAATTAGATATTTCGCCGAGTCAAGCACAGGAGTTGATGAATAGATACTTCTTACGTTTTGGCGGTATTCGACAATATTTAGAGTCTGTTGTAGTAGAAGCGCGCAAGAAGGGTTACACCGAGACGATTTTCGGACGGAAGCGATATCTACCTGATTTGCAGAGCGATAATCGGATGCGACGCGAGATGGCAGAACGAATGGCGCTCAATGCACCGATCCAAGGGAGCGCTGCCGACATCATGAAGATTGCAATGATTGCGGTAGATGCGGAATTGACGAGAAAGAAATTACGTTCTCGGATACTTTTACAAGTTCATGATGAATTGGTCCTAGAGATCGCTCCCGACGAGGCAAGCGAGGTAGCAGAACTTGTGCGTACCCAAATGGGAGGCGCCTACCCGCTTAAAGCCCCACTTTCAGTCAATATTGGCATTGGCCCCACTTGGGATAGCGCCGCCCACTAATTGGGGGAAAAAGCGCCAAATTGACCCCATTGCCTGCACCCGCGTAGCCTTCTCCGGCTTGGGCAAAGGGCACAAGCGCGGCTAGTAAAGAGCCGCTCACTTCTATCCACTACCTACGGAGCATCTTGAGTATCGCAGTTAACGACATCGGAACCGCGGCTGATTTCCTCGCCGCCATCGAAGGAACAATCAAGAATTTTAATGACGGAGATCTCGTCGAAGGAATAATCGTCCAAGTAGATCGTGACGAAGTCCTTGTTGATATCGGATATAAGACTGAGGGTGTAATCCCATCCCGCGAGCTCTCTATTCGCCATGATGTCGATCCCAGCGAATTGGTAAAAGTGGGCGAGCGTATTGAAGCGCTTGTTCTCACAAAGGAAGATAAAGAAGGTCGACTTATTCTCTCCAAGAAGCGTGCCCAGTATGAGCGCGCCTGGG
>JBEAMN010000153.1:0-8524 GCA_041165945.1 Actinomycetota bacterium | reverse complement strand
TATCGAAGGCGAATCAGCCACGCCAATACTTCTTGCCTCAAAACCATCGACGTGGCTAGCGCTGACCCAGTGCACATCTTCTTCTGGTGAATTTTGGTTCGTAGGCGGAACTTCAGATGTTTCAAGTCTTGGATATTTCCAATTTACTAATGAGAATCTCGGTAAAGCCATTATCGATATTGAACTTTGGAGCGAAGATGGGAGTGAAGGGAGTCGAACACTCACAATTCCAGCGCGTAGCACTAAGAATTATTCTTTAACAACTTTTATGCCTGGGAAGAATTTGACTGCTTTCAATGTCATCTCCCGTTCAGGACTTGTCAGTACAACTTTGCTTGATGAGCGCCGTCGAGGATTGACGCCTTACGGCGCTGATTTTGTTCCAGTCAGTGCAGCACCGGATAAAAATGTCATCATGGTTGGAGTGCCTGGACCGAAATTCTCCAAGAAGTCGGAAATCACCTCGCAGAAGATACGAATTCTCGTACCGGGGGAGACAGATGCAATCATCCAAGTAAATTATCTTTCTAAATCAGGAATTTTTGCTCCAGTGGGATTGGACTCAATTCGGGTACCAGCCCAAAGAGTGGTCGAAGTCGAACTTCCTAAGTTGCCTAATGATCAACTCTTCTCATTACAGCTCCGAGCTACTGAGCCGATACTCGCAAGCACTTTTACGCGGGGTACATTTGATAAACGACGTGAACTGATTTGGTCGGGTAGCGCGCAACAAAATCAAGATTCGAAAATTGCATTGCCAGAGAGATCTGGCTACCTCTCCATAGTTTCATCGGAGCCTAAGGTCTCTTTCGTTGTGGTGAAGTCAGGTGGGAAGCGGTCCACAGTCACCATGACAACGGACCCAATGGGGCTCTGGAAAGTGCCTGACACGGCGCGCGAAATCCAATTTAGCGCCGGAGCTCCGCCAAAATTGCTGGCCATCACTATTGAAAGTATCTCGGGGGTGGCATCTGCGCCCCTGGCGCCGGCACAATCGAAGGAAGTGACCACACTTCCTGTTATCGATTCCACGCTATTAATTCCGGACTCGAATAGTCGGAAATAGTCTCGACTAGTCTCAACTAGATCAGCAATCAGTCGATTCCGCTCTCATAAGAACGGAGTGGCATCCCCGAATCAAAAGTTATTCAGATATACCTTTTGACCATGGCCAAGCTGCGCCCTGCCTCGCGTAAGTGCACCCGCACCGGGTGTGCTCTACCTGCGCTGCAGACGCTCACATATGTATATAGCGATTCGACAGTTGTACTGGGGCCCTTGGCAACTTATGCAGAGCCGCATAGCTACGATCTTTGCAGCGACCATGGTGCAAAGTTGACGGCACCACGAGGTTGGGAACTTATTCGATTAGCCAGCGAGGAGATTGAGCCTGGCCCAAGCGAAGATGATCTTCTAGCAATCGCAGAAGCAGTTCGCAGCGTTATCTCAAATGTTCCTGAACCAACTGCGCCCACCATTGGTCGGCGTGGACATTTGCGTGCGCTTCCTTCAGAGTAATTAGCGTGGGATACACCGCGCAATCGCTTGCGCCAATTATTAAGTCATATGACATTCGGGGTTTAGTTGGTTCTGAAATCACTCCAGAATTCTGCAGAGATGTTGGAATTGCATTTGCCAATCTCGTGAAGGCACCTGAGGTTGTGATTGGTTTTGATATGCGCCCCTCATCACCAATTCTTGTCGCAGCATTTTCCGAGGGGGTTCGCGCTACTGGAACCAACGTAGTGAACATTGGTCTATCAGCCACTGACCAGTTGTATTACGCAACAGGAGTTATGAATATTCCTGGTGCAATGTTTACAGCAAGTCATAACCCTGCTGCGTATCACGGAATTAAATTGGCTCGCGCGGGAGCTAAACCAATCGGAGCAGAGTCGGGTTTAGACGAAATTCGTAAATCTCTAATTAATGGCGCACTTCCAGTATCAGAGAAAAAAGGAGCGGAGCGAAAAGTAGATCTTCTGGAGGGCTATGGAGCTCACCTTCGCAATTTGGTGCCATGCAATCGGATTCGTCGTTTGAAAGTAGTAGTCGATGCGGGAAATGGTATGGCAGGCCACACTGTTCCCAGCGTGCTTGGCTCGCTAGATCTTGAAATCATCCCCTTATATTTTGAATTAGATGGCGCCTTTCCCAATCATGAAGCTAATCCTCTTGATCTCTCCACGCTTGTCGATTTGCAAGCACGAGTTCTCGCTGAAAAGGCAGATCTTGGCTTGGCATTTGATGGCGATGCAGACCGATGTTTTCTGGTTGATGAGCAAGGTCATGTGGTAGAACCTTCACTACTCACTGCGCTGATTTCGGAGAGTGAGTTGAAACGTGTTCCAGGAAGCACAATTATCTATAGCTTGATCTCTTCAAAAATTGTTCCAGAGACTATTGCCGCCAATGGTGGTGTTGCTTCACGAAGCAAGGTTGGGCATTCGAATATAAAAGCACAAATGGCCGAGACAGGTGCGATATTTGGCGGTGAACATTCAGGTCATTTCTACTTCAAGGATTTTTGGAATGCAGATTCTGGGATGCTGGCCGCTCTCTATGCGATTTCAGCATTAGGTAATTCCGCTACCGGAACTACCTTTTCTTCATTGATGAGAAAGTACCGAAAGTACAGAAATAGCGGAGAAATAAATTCGAAAGTGAGCGATGTACATAGTGCACTCAAGCGAGTTGAGCAGACCTTTGGTGCTCGAGGCGAAATTGATCGGTTAGATGGCTTGACGATAACTTCGCAGAGTTGGTGGCTGAATGTTCGGCCATCTAATACCGAGCCCTTATTACGCTTGAATGTCGAAGCTGATACCGATGATGTAATGTGTCGTATCCGCGATGAGGCATTGGAGGTGATTCGGCAATGAGCGTCGATCCTAAGATTTTAGAGATAATCGTCTGCCCGCAGTGTCGCGGAGATTTGATACTCGAGACCGAATCACTTTTCTGTAAAGCATGTTCTCTTGACTACCCGATTCGAAACAAGATTCCGGTTCTCCTTATAGATTCTGCTCGAAAGCGTGGATGAATAGGTCTTCATCAGTGATTCCCATTCGGGGCATCGTCAAGAACTACGCGTGGGGATCATTTCAAACCCTTGCTGAACATCGAGGCGCGCAGTCGAGTAAGGAGCCTGAGGCAGAGCTTTGGTTTGGAGATAGCCCCCATGGACCAGCGCTCCTCTTAAATTCCTCGCAGACCCTCAATCAGCTCACGGAAGAATTTGGTCAATTACCTTTTCTTGCCAAAATTTTAGCTGTAGAAAGTCCGCTCTCACTTCAAGTGCATCCTGCGTTATCAGATTTACGCAGACTTGAATCGGTGAAGCGCGATGACAATCACAAACCGGAGATGATTGTGGCGCTCTCTCAATTCGATGCGTTGATTGGGTTGGCATCCAAAGAAGAAATTCTAGGACTTGTCGAAAAACTTGATTCTGAACATGCCAGGAGAATCATTAGTGAGCCTCTGTTAAAGGGGTCCACAGTGATAGAAATTCTCAATCACATTCTTGGGGTCGAGGATCATCTCGATATTCTTGATGAAGTCTTAGCAAAAGCACGAAACTTGAGCGCGCACCATCAAGAGTGGCTTCACGAATTAATCGCGCTTTATGCCCCGAATCTCGATCCGTTAGCGCTCCTTCTATGTAATTTAGTGCGGCTTGCTCCCGGAGAAAGTGTGTACCTCCCGCCGCGATGTATCCACGCCTACTTGCGAGGGACTGCCGTCGAGGCGATGGCTAACAGTGACAATGTGATTCGAGGTGGCTTAACAAAAAAACCAATCGATAAGAAGAATTTCTTGGCCTTACTCAAAGAAAGTAATGAAACCTCAGAAATCATTACCCCGAGAAGCGAGCTTTTTGAAGGTACAAAGGGCGGTGCTCGTCATTGGCAACCCCCTATCGATGATTTCTCGCTAAGCGAGTTCCACGGTGTAATTAATCAGCCGATCCATGTAGCTAACTTCGCTATTGCATTTGTCTGGAGAGGCGCTGCAGTGATTTCTGACCCGGCGAGTGAATCAATCTCGGTCAAAGTGGAAGGTGACAAAGGGGCATTCTTGGCCCCCGGCGAATATCAGGTTAATGGTGAGGGCTCTCTATGGGTGGTATCAGGCAAAGGGCGGTAAAGTTGACGGTGACTGTGTTAGTCCCGAGTGTCCCGAGTGAAAGGTTTCTGTCCTAGTGAGTAGAGCAACGATTATCAAGAGCGATATTGCTAACCCAGAATTAGCGGCACAAGGTAAGAAGAGAATTGAATGGGCAGAGCGGAGCATGCCGGTATTGGCTCAGATTCGCGATCGCTTCACCTTGGAGCAACCTTTCAAAGGTGTCCGAATCTCGGCGTGTATGCATGTGACCACAGAGACAGCCAATCTCATGCGAACTCTTGCCGCAGGCGGCGCGGAGTTGGCGCTTTGTGCATCAAATCCATTATCGACTCAAGATGACACAGCAGCTGCGTTAGTACACGAGTATGGAATCAGCGTCTTTGCACGAAATGCTATCGATCGTGATGGTTATTACAGTCACATCAATGCTGCGCTCGATATCGCGCCACACTTTGTCTTCGACGATGGTTGCGATTTGGTGAACACTCTCCACACGACTCGTCGTGAATTACTGCCGACAATTCTTGGTGGCTGTGAAGAGACGACAACTGGCGTGATCCGTTTGACGCAAATGACGCGAGACGGTGCCCTCACATTCCCAATGATTGCTGTCAATGACACTGACACCAAACATATGTTTGATAATCGATATGGAACTGGCCAATCAACCTTTGATGCAGTTTTCCGGGCAACAAATACGCTAATCGCCGGAAAAGTCGTGGTGGTTGCCGGCTTTGGATATTGCGGTCGCGGAGTTGCAGAGCGCGCAAAAGGCTTGGGCGCTGAAGTGGTAGTAACTGAGATAGATCCAACAAAGGCTCTTGATGCCATGATGCATGGTTATCGGGTTATGACAATGCATGAGGCTGCGCGAATTGGTGATGTATTCATCACCGTGACGGGCAATCGAGATGTACTACGAGCTGAACACTTTGAGCTCATGAAGGACAATGCCATCATGGCCAACTCCGGCCACTTTGATATTGAAATTGATGTTGCCTGGCTAGAGAAGAATGCACGTAAGAATCCAAAGATTCGTCATCAGACTGATGAATATGTGATGAAAGATGGAAGACGTCTACTCCTTCTGGCTGAGGGTCGTTTGGTCAATCTTGGCGCTGCAGAAGGTCACCCAGCCGCGGTAATGGACCTCTCATTCGCAGATCAGGCTCTCACCGCTGAGTGGTTAGTGCACGAGGCCAAGAATCTCAAACCTGGCGTTCATGAAGTGCCGGTCACTATCGATAAAGAGGTGGCTACCTTGAAACTCAAGAGTATGGGTGGCGAGGTAGATGTTCTCACCCCTGAACAGGAGCATTACCTCAACTCCTGGGAGCATGGCAGCTAATGACGCTGATAATGGTTGTCGATGATGACCAGGATTTAGCAGAGATGCTCGCAATCGTCCTCACGGGCGAGGGCATGGAAGTTGATTTAGTTTCTCGAGGCGACCAAGTCATGGATGTTTTTCGCAACTCTCAACCAGACTTGGTCCTCTTGGATTTAATGCTCCCTGGACTTGATGGAATCGAAGTATGTAAATTGATTCGAGCCGAGTCGATGATTCCAATCGTCATGCTGACGGCGAAAGGCGACACCACAGATGTTGTAAAGGGCCTTGAAGCAGGAGCAGATGATTACATCGTCAAACCTTTTCAAACTAACGAGTTGCTTGCTCGGATTAAGGCCCGACTACGCAGGGTTGCAACAACCTCCGCAGTATCGTCGAAATTGGAATTCGGCGGAGTTTCGATTGATTTGGTTGCCCACGAAGTTCGAAGGGGCGAGAAAGTTATCGCGCTTACTCGTTTGGAGTTTGATTTACTTTTGGCCCTGGCTCGGGAGCCAGGTCGCGTTTTCACTCGAGAGGCGCTTCTAGCAGAGGTGTGGGGTTACCGACATTCATCAGATACGCGATTGGTCAATGTGCATATTCAGAGAATTAGATCAAAGATTGAGCGCGACCCCAATCAGCCAGAGTTAGTGCTGACGGTGCGAGGGGTCGGATATCGCGCTGGTAATTTCACAGAACAAAAATAATGCGTTTTACAAATTCGCTCGCATTCAGGGTCCTTGGGACCACCTTATTATTGTCTACGCTCTTGGTGTCGGTTTTAGGTTCAATCTTGAATCAATTACTAAGTGATGGAATCAGGGAATCAAAAATCGAAGCAGTGTTAAACGAGAGTCAGTCAAAGTTATTCCAGACTGAGAATAGATTTGTGCTTTCAGAGATTTCATCCGTTGCGGATTTCCGGGATGCGATGGATAGAACAATCACAGAGTTTGCTGACACCAAGGGAAATGAACGTAACCCCGAAGTTGTAATTCTGCAGGCGAAATCACCGGTAACGAGATTTCTCATTTATGAACGTTCCACCAATCAAGTCATGAAAGAGTCAATACCAATCGAACTTCGTGACAGGGTGCGAGCCAGCAAAGAATTGCAATATTCATATGGAGAGATCCTCTACCCAACCTCCTTTCTCACTGCTGTACCTATTGAGAGGCGGGAGCCCGCTCTGATTGTTGGTGGACAATTCACTCTGGCGAATTTCGGCCAATTTGAGATGTTCTTCCTTTTCAGCACCGCGCCGGAGGATCAGACGCTTTCGTTGATTTCCAGGACCTTACTCATTGGAGCGATTTCGTTGGTTCTCGTCCTCTTATTTGTTGTCTGGGCAGTTTCACGCCAGGTGGTCACGCCAGTCAGGAGAGCCGCAGAGATTGCTGAGAAATTGTCGGCAGGAGATTTTGCAGAACGTATGAATGTCGAGGGAGCTGACGAGATTGCTAGGCTCGCACAATCATTCAATGAAATGGCCAGCGCCCTGCAGAATCAAATTACCCGCCTTGAAAACTTATCGAGAGTTCAACAACGTTTCGTTTCAGATGTATCGCATGAATTGCGGACTCCACTTACTACCCTGAAGATGGCATCTGATCTGATTTACCGACAAAGACAAGACTTCGACCCAACAATCTCCAGAAGTGCAGAATTGCTCTCTGCTCAGTTAGAGCGATTTGAGAATTTGCTCACCGAATTACTCGAAGTCAGTCGATTCGATGCTGGAGTCGTAAATCTTGAACCTGATGTCACTGACATAGTGGCCCTTGTTGAGAAAGGCGTTGACACTTTAACGCCGATTGCGAAGGAACACGGCTCAATTTTCCGTTATAAACATCCTGCAGAGCCTGTAGTTACGGTCGTGGATCCACGGAGAATGGATCGAATTCTTCGCAATTTGCTAAACAATGCCATTGCATACGGAGAGGGCAAGCCAATCGATGTTGAAGTAAGAGCGGGAGAACATTCAATTGCAGTGGCGGTGCGCGATTACGGAATAGGCTTACGTAAGGGGGAGGAAAATAGGGTCTTCGATCGTTTTTGGCGAGCCGACCCTTCACGAGAGCGGACTCGGGGAGGAACCGGACTTGGCCTATCAATCGCTCAAGAGGACGCTCAGTTGCACGGTGGAATCATCGAGGCAGCTGGCGTATATGGGCAGGGCTCTCTTTTTGTATTAACAATTCCACGAGATCGTAGTGAAGAACTCACAGAGAGACTTTTCTCTCTTTCACTCTAATTTTGTTTTTTGTATCTACCTATCTTCACCTAATGTCATTCTGGAGCGCTCTTCGATCTCTTGTCATTCCCGTTCAATGCATTGTGTGTACCGCTCCAGATATTCTCCTCTGCAGGGTCTGTTCAGATGAGTTACTTCATGCTCCACGGAACAATCCAATCATGGTTAGTACTCTTGCTGGGCAAATGTCTATTGCTACCAAATTACCTTTTAGCGATGAAGTTTCCCGGTTGGTTTTGGGTGCGAAAGATGACAACAATCATCAATTAGAAAGCGTGCTGGTGGATTCACTTCGTCAATCTCGGTCGCTATTCCCCGAGGGCTTACTGCTTATTCCAATTCCAAGTTCAGAACGTGCTCGCCGTGCGCGAGGCAGAGATTTTCTCCTTGATGTTTGTGGAGAATTAGCTCGAGATACGAAAGATGAGGTAATTCCATTACTTTCACTTGGGCGAAAAGTTGCGCCTCAGAAAAGCTTAAACGCAACTGATCGAGCTCGGAATATGGATGGCGCATTTAGAGTCCGAGAGGATTTGTTATCTAAATTTCACGACTCGTTGCAAGTTAAGCAAGCGCTTATTGTCGATGATGTGCTCACCACGGGAGCGACTATGCGTGAGGGCTACCGGGCGCTCCACAGGGCTGGGGCGCGGTGTATTGGGGGAATTTCAGCGGCGTATTCGCTCAATTGGAGGATGTACGGCCTGGCGCATTAGAGTAGGGCTCCAATCACGAAAGGCCGAATACGCGTGGTCGTACTGCTCGATAAGATTTTGCGCGCTGGAGAAGGGCGCCAGGTACGCAAC
>JBEAMN010000152.1:0-12228 GCA_041165945.1 Actinomycetota bacterium | reverse complement strand
TAAGGCCATCTTCTAGCAAGGAGAGATACATGAACAAAGGTGAACTCGTCGCAGCAGCAGCAGAGCGGACCAAGATGCCAGCCAGCCAGGTCGATAACGTCCTCAAGGCGATCATTGATTCGATTCAGGCCGCACTCGTTAAGGGCGACAAAGTAGCCATCCCGGGTTTCGCCTCTTTTGAGGTTGTATCCCGCCCAGCACGCCAGGGACGGAATCCTCGTACCGGTGAGACGATGACGATTGCCGCCGGCAAGAAGATCAAAGTCTCTCCATCGAAGGCTTTCAAGGATGCAGTCAACTAAAAACTAGTAATTGAGAAATCCCCACACCAAGGAGTTTCGGTGTGGGGATTTTCTTTCTCAGTATATTCACACACTAAAATTCAGAATTAAGAATATATATTTGAGATGATAATAAAGTGCGTCCTAGCCTCGCAGTTCTCAAAGCGCTTGAAGAAGAGTCAATAGAAATCCTTCGTGAAACGGCTTCCTGCTTTGCCAATCCGGTGATGCTTTACTCAATCGGAAAAGATTCTTCGGTCTTGCTCCATCTGGCGAAAAAAGCATTTTATCCGGCGGATATTCCATTTACTTTGATGCATATCGATACTACATGGAAATTCAAAGAGATGATTTCATTCCGTGATCAGATTGTTGAGAAGTACGGGGCAAAACTTATTGTAAACACTAATCACGATGGAATTAAAGAGGGTGTAACTCCATTTTCAACTTCCATATCTGAATACACCCGAATAATGAAGACTGTGGCGCTTCGCGAAGGACTAGATAAATATAAATTTGATGCCGCTATAGGTGGTTCACGTCGTGATGAGGAGAAGAGTCGAGCAAAGGAACGGATTTTCAGTGTTCGCGAGAGTGGACATCGTTGGGAACCCCGGGCTCAACGTCCTGAATTATGGCGGACATACAACACACGGCTAGCTCCAGGACAAACGATGCGAGTCTTTCCTATTTCTGACTGGACTGAAATCGATGTGTGGGAGTACATCTATCAGAATAATGTCGAGATAAATCCGCTCTATTTTGCGAAAGAACGCCCCACGGTTATGCGTGGGAATCAGTTAATTATGGTTGATGATGATCGTTATCCGTTGCAACCTGGTGAGGTACCCGTTAGTCGAAAGATTCGATTTCGCACCTTGGGTTGCTATCCATTGACAGCTGGAGTTACCTCGGATGCTGACACTCTTAAGTTGATATTAGAGGAGATTTCTGCGGTAAAACTGAGCGAGAGAGCAACTCGATTAATCGATGGAGAAAAAGAGGATTCCATGGAGAAAAAGAAGACAGAAGGGTATTTCTAATGTCTTCTGCACTCACTCGACTCGTGACCTGTGGGAGCGTGGATGATGGAAAAAGCACCCTAATCGGTCGACTTCTTGTTGAGACCGATAGCGTCCCACACGACACGGTTGATTCCGCAAAGAAGATACGCAGAACCGGATCCACTATTGCTGCTGGAGAGATTGACTTCAGTCTTCTCACGGATGGATTAGAAGCAGAACGAGAACAAGGAATAACCATCGATGTCGCATACCGCTCCATGAATCTACGGAATGGGAATCGATTAATAATCGCTGATGCACCGGGGCACGAGCAGTACACCAGAAATATGGTTGTAGCTGCCTCAAGGGCAAACATTGCTTTGGTCCTAGTCGATGCTACTCGTGGTATTCGGGCTCAAACTCTGAGGCACACTTCAATCTGCTCTCTTGCTGGGGTGGATCGAATCATCATTGTCATCAATAAATTAGATGCGGTGGGTTATAGCAAGAACATATATGAGAACCTTGTCGCCGAATTAGCGAGCAAAATCTCTCATCTGGAGATAAAGGAGTTAATCTCTATTCCAGTGAGCGCTCTGGCTGGCGACAATGTCTCCAGCAGTAGTGTGAATCTCTCTTGGTATCAAGGTCCAACTCTTCTTGAGGCAATCGAGAATTGGGAAGCTACCTCTAAAGTGACTCATGAGAAACATTTCCGAGTTCAATCGATTGCGCGCGCTGATAATTTTCGAGGTGTTAGCGGCACTCTCGAGAGCGGCACGTTGCGAGTTGGTGACCAGATGAAAGTTTTACCTGGCAAGGTGGAGGTCACGATCTCCGAAATCATCAAATTCGAGGAGAAGAGAGTGGAACTCTTTGCTGGTGAGAGTGCAATTCTTACTTTTACTGAAGAGGCAGATGTGGCGCGAGGTGATGTTCTCGTAAACAAAGATTCCAACTTTGATGGCACCGATAGATTCATAGCAAATCTCGTCTGGCTAGATGAGGAGCCCTTACTCCTTAGCCGTTCTTATTTACTGCTCGCAGGATCCACGATGTCACCAGCGATCATTACCAAAATTAGAGGTAAGCAGCGAATCGTAGAGGGTGGGAGTGAACCTGCTCATTCACTCCAAATGAATGAGATAGGTGAGATTGAGATAGCGACGGATAAGCCTCTGGTCTTACGTAACTATCGTGAATCCCGCAGCACTGGAAACTTCATTCTTATAGATCGAAAAACTATGCAGAGCAGTGGCGCTGGAATGTTTCTCCATACACTTCGGCGGAGCTCTAACATCATTCGCCAAAATTATGAAATCACAGCTGCTGACCGAGCTTTACAGAAGAACCAGAGAGCAAAGGTAATTTGGCTCACTGGATTGAGTGGTTCGGGAAAGTCAACTATTGCAAATCAAGTAGAGAAGGAACTCTTCGCTCAAGGAAAGCATTGCTACGTGTTAGATGGCGACAATCTACGGTTAGGCATCAACAAGGATTTGGGATTTACCCCTGAAAATAGAGCAGAAAATGTCCGTCGCGTGGCGGAAATCGCTCGTCTTATGGTCGATGCAGGATTGATTGTGATCGTAGCGCTGGTAAGTCCCTTTGAAGTGGATCGCCAGGTTGCTAGATCGCTCTTTGACGAAAATCTATTTAATGTGGTTTGGGTTAACACTTCCGCAGAGGTATGCGCAGAACGAGATCCCAAAGGTTTATATAAAAAGGCAAAAAGTGGAGAGTTACCCAACCTCACAGGCGTGGGACAGGAGTATGAGCCACCCATAAATCCCGAATTAGTTATAGATGGAAGTCAGGATTTAGTGGCTAATGTTGCTGCCGTTATGCGGTTGCTCTCGTGACAATTTTGATATTTGTTCTAGCGGGTTCGATTGCGCAATTAGTTGATGGTGCTCTTGGAATGGGCTTTGGGCTTACCAGCTCTACTCTTCTCATCACTTTAGGCGCCTCTGCGGTTGTCACATCGGCTGCGGTACATGTTGCTGAGATAGGTACCACTCTTGCCTCTGGAATAGCGCATTGGAGACGAGACAATGTCGATAAGAAAATCTTGCTTTGGTTAGCAGTCCCGGGCGGCATAGGGGCGTTTTTGGGAGCGACATTTCTTGCCTCGTTGAGTTTAGAGCGTGGAAAAGTTTTTATCTCTACAATCTTGCTAGTTCTTGGATTCCTTTTACTCTTTCGAAATATCTTTTTTGGGCAAGGAACGCTTTTCCCTAACGCACCAATTAACTCTCGCTATATCAAGTTTTTAGGATTCTCTGGAGGCTTTGTCGATGCAGCTGGTGGCGGAGGTTGGGGACCAGTAGTTACTCCCACGCTATTAGTCAGCACTCAGACTGAGCCGCGTAAGGTAATTGGAACAGTGAGCGCTGCTGAATTTGTCGTAGCACTTTCGGCAACTGCTGGTTTTGCATTTCAACTCAGTCGCTTAGAAGTGGATTGGGAAGTGATTGCAGGGCTGGCTATAGGTGGCGTTTTGATGGCACCAGTTGCTGCGTTGCTGGTCAGCAAGGTGCCGAGAAAACCCTTGGGAATCGCAATCTCGGTAGCTATTATCGTAATTAATGGGTACAGGTTGGTGACGGGATAATGGTTAAAAAAGTTTTTATACACGCAGGATTTCATAAGACTGGAACCACTGGGATTCAAACAATTTTTAAGGAATCAAGAAGTGTTTTTCGCGAGGAAGGAATTACCTATCCCTATGCGCGCGGTGAAGGACATCACCGCCCAGCGTGGGCGCTCCATGAACGTGTATGGGGTTGGAAAGATAAGGGCGGAAAGAAGACACCGATTTCCGAGTGGAATCATTTGGTGACTCAGGTCAAAAAAGCGAGAGATGCGGCTCTTATTAGCTCCGAATTCTTCTCTGAATTAACTATCGAAGAGATCCGCACGATGAAAGGTGCATTTGGCAAGGCTGAGCAGAGAGTGATTTTCACGTGGCGCCCACTACAGAAACTTCTCTCCTCTTCATACCAACAATATTTGAAGTATGGAATCAAGGCTGACTATCGACAATGGTTACTTGGAGTTTTCAAGGAAAGTGAATACAAAAATTACACGCCGACATTTTGGGAGCGACACCGACACGGAGAAGTCCTATCAAAGTGGGTTGAGGTATTTGGTGCTGACAATGTAAAAGTGATTGTGGCAGATGAGAAAAATCCTAACTTTCTCTACGATTCATTTGCCGATGTATTAGGGATCGAGCGCACTTTAATTCGGGCTGACAAGAACACTCGGAAGAATCGTTCGTTGACATGGGAAGAGACTGCACTATTACTCGAAGTGAACAATAGATTTCCAAAAGAGCGTGCGTGGGCAGATTATGAGATGTTTGTTCGCGAAGGTGCATTCTCACGATTGGCGAATAATGATTACCCTGGAGATACAGTGACAAAATTGCTGACGCCAGCTTGGGCGGTAGATGCGGCGCTTGCAGAGAATCAGAAGGCCATCACTCAGATTCGAGGCTTGGGAATCCAGGTCATAGGCGATTTAGAGGTAGCAAGCGGTGAACCGATCCCGGTCGGAGAGAATCAGCCTGTGACAAGTATTTCTCTTGTGGTCGCGGCAGAAGCGATCCTAGGTTCAAGTAGTCGCTCTGTGAAACGGATGGCGGGCTCAGTTCTAATTAAGGAATTGCTACGACGAGTCAAGTACAAGGGGCTACGCATCAAGCGGAAAATAATCTAGATTGTGGCTATGAAAATTCTCCTCACGGGGGCCACAGGGCTCATCGGCACCGAAGTTATGAAAACTCTTGCTGCAGCAGGACATCAGGTAACTGCTACTGACCGCAAGAATGGCGATATTCCTGCGGGAGTCAACTTCATTCTTGGTGAATTAACGGATGATGCTTTTGTCAATTCACTCGATTTTAACGTGGATGCAATCGTGCATCTTGGATCTGTTCCACGACCATTTGATGACCAGGACTTTGAAGTTTTTGATAACAATGTCACATGTACCTACAAAGTTTTCTCCAAAGCCGCAGCGAATAACGTGAAGGTTGTGATCTACGCTTCGAGCCTTTCGATCTATGGTACTGCGTGGTCTGGCCCCTGGACTTCTCCAGAGTTTGCGCCATTTGATGAATCACTTCCTCTGCATCACTACGAAAGCTATGCACTCTGTAAAGAGGTCAATGAACGAACTGCGGATATGTGGGCTAATCGTTCGAAAACTGCTTATGTGGGATTGCGCTTTCCATTCTGTAATACGATGAAGGCAATCGAAGATCATGCAAGCGCACAACGCGATGGTGATGAAGAGACTGTTACCGTGGCGGCAAAGATCCTTTGGGGTTATCTCGATGTGCGCGATGCTGCACATGGAATTCTTGCGATTCTTGCTGGTAAATCGACTGGATCACATACCTACAACTTCACTGCACCTGATACCACCGCACCACATCCAACAAAAGAGATGTTGGCCAAGTTCCACCCAACGACAAAAGTTCTGAGAGATATCCCTGGGTATGGAGCGTTAACTGATTGCTCGCGATGGCTTGCCGCCTATGGGTATCACCCAGCACACCTCATAGACCGCAAAAAGTTAGGTATTTAATAGGGGGTAGACTTACCCCTAACGCTTGGAGACGTCGCATAGCCCGGTCGAGTGCGCCTCACTGCTAATGAGGTAACCATGAAAATGGTTCGGAGGTTCAAATCCTCTCGTCTCCGCCCTCGCGTGGATGGTGAGTCAAACATCCACTAGAATTAATTCCGTTATCGGGGTCGGTGTAATTCCGAACCGGCAGTTAAAGTCTGCGACCCGCACACAGCCAGTGAGCGGTGGACTCAGTGAAATTCTGAGACCGACGGTTAAAGTCCGGATGAGAGATAACGAATGTAGTGAGCGCTGCTTGCATGTAGAAGCTGGCGTTCGCTTTAGTTCGTATTTCGCACCCCGAAAACGCGCTCTTACTAGGCGAAGGGGTAGCAAGTGAAGTCCACTCTTGAGATCTTCAATGATCTTGCTTCGCTTTCGCGCGCCGCATCAGGTTGGTGCGTGCATAACCCCAATGTCTCGGCAGCGGTATATGACTTGGACGGCAACTTTGTCGCAGCAGGCGTTCATAAAAAGAAAATTTCCAACGACCATGCAGAAGTTGTTGCCTTAAAAGCTGCAGGTTCCCGTGCGCAAGGTGGCACGCTCTATCTCTCGCTCGAACCATGCAACCACAGCGGGACAACGCCTCCATGTGTCGATGCAATCAAAGCAAGCGGCATTAAAAAAGTCGTGTATGCAGTTTCGGATCCACATCCGATCGCGCGTGGTGGAGCAGAAGCGCTGAAAAAATCTGGAATTGATGTCGTCCACGAAAAAAGTGAACTCCTTGAATTTGAACAGCGAGGTTGGTTACATCGAATTACTCATGGTCGACCATTAATTACTGCAAAGGTTGGAATCACTCTAGATGGTTTTATTGCAGCAACCGATGGAACATCGCAATGGATTACTAGCGAAGAATCGCGACATGATGTGCAATATCTTCGCTCCCAGATGGGCGCAATCATCACCAGCACCGAAACCTTCCTCAATGATCACCCATCACTTTTGCCGCGAGTAGCGGGAGCGGCTACACCTCTTCGCCTTGTAGTGGGGGAGCGAGATGTACAAGCGACAGGGTTTACTCACATCAAGTCGCGCGAGAGCGCTCCATTGATTGATTTGCTCAACAAAGAAGGGATAAACCACGCTCTCGTTGAGGCAGGTGGCGTATTCCTATCTGCTCTCTTCCGTCAAAACCTCATCGATGAACTAGTTATTTATCAGGCGTCAAAGCTCCTCGGAAGCGGAAAGAAGTGGATAGAAAACCTGGGTATCGCCTCACTGTCACACGCAATGGAATGGGAATGCATCGACAGCCATCGAGTCGGTCCTGACGTGAAGTCACATTACAGACGGGTGGTTAAGTGATGTTTACCGGATTGATCCAAGAACGTGGCGAGGTAATTGACATTCAACACGGTGAAACTTCAGCAATTATCACGATACGTGCTCCACGAAGCGTTGAGCGAGTGGCGAAAGGTGATTCGATTGCGATCAATGGTGTCTGCTTAACTGCAATCGAAGTAAATGAAGAGAGTTTTGCTGCTGATGTCATGGTGCAGACCTTGCGAGTGACCAATCTTGGTGAATTAACACCAGGTGCCCCAGTGAATGTTGAACTCTCGGCGCGACTGGATTCACTGATGGGTGGCCATATCGTGCAGGGACATGTCGATGGGATTGCTGAGGTAATCGAACGTACTCCAGGTGAGAAGTGGGAGAAGTTCGTTGTGAGAATCCCTCAACAATTATCTTCATTTATCGTCAATCAAGGATCGATTGCACTCGATGGGGTTTCACTTACTGTCGGAGAAATCAATGATGTAACAAGTGCGGTAACTGTTTGGTTGATTCCTGAGACTCTAGCCAAGACCAATCTCTCCAACAAACGCGTGGGTGATAGCGTGAATGTCGAAGTTGATGTACTCGCCAAATATGTACAGCGATTAATAAGCAAGGCGGTGCGCGATGAATAAAGAGGGAAATCTCCTGGAGGCAATAGAACGCTATCGCTCCGGCGGTCTTGTCATTGTCACTGACGATGAATCGCGAGAAAACGAGGGCGATTTAATCGTGCGCGCTGATCTCATCACCCCTGAACAGAGCGCATTTATGGTCCGATATACGACAGGAATTTTGTGCGTTGCCATGACCGAATCGAGCGCGCGTCGCTTAGATTTACCGCGCATGCTCGAACGAAATGAGGACCAACGCGCGACTGCATTTACTGTTTCAGTCGATATACGCGAAGGGATCACCACCGGGGTAAGTGCAATCGAGCGGACAATGACAATTCACGCTCTCGCCGACGAGAATTCCACCCCTTCCACATTCTCAAGACCTGGCCACATATTCCCGCTCATTGCACATCGAGAGTTACTCAATGGCCGGAGGGGTCATACTGAAGCTGGAGTTGCGCTCTCGCTACTTGTGAAAGCACCTGCCTTTGCAGTGCTCGCCGAATTAGTCAATGACGATGGCACGATGACCCGTGGCGCGCAGTTAACAGAGTTTGCACAAACGCACCAGATTCCAATGATTACCGTCGCCGAAATAAGCGCACTAGTGCAAGAGCGTGGCGTGAGCGCTCCACCAGAGGCGCTTGCCTTTAATTGGACCGAACTGCCCGCAGCCGATGGAGATTGGCAGATAGCAACTTTTGATGCTCTCAAATATCGGGAACATGTCATTCTCAAATACGGATCTGGTATTAATCCCAAGATTCGGATTCACTCTGAATGTTTCACTGGCGATGTGCTAGGTTCACAGCGTTGCGACTGTGGTGAACAACTAGAAATCTCACGGGAAATAATCAAAGCGCATGGAAGTGGCTATCTGGTTTACCTTCGAGATCATGAAGGGCGAGCAATCGGTCTCGACAAGAAACTCCAGGCATATCAATTACAAGATCAGGGGCTAGACACTGTCGAAGCGAACCTCTCCCTTGGATTGCCCATCGATGGTCGTGAGTGGGCCGATGCTGCAGATATCTTGAATGCCTTAGGAGTCAAGGAATTTACACTTCTTACGAATAATCCCGAGAAAGCCAAACACTTAACTGAGGCTGGATTTACTGTAGCTATTGAACTTGTCGAAACAACAGTGAATCCATCGAATAAGCGTTATCTCCAGACGAAGGCAGAACGTCTTGGTCACTTACGAAAGGTTGAATAATGGCAGGCGCCGCACCGCAAATCTCCATTCCTCAGTTACCAAATGCAAAAGTCGCCATCATTTCAGCATCGTGGCACATGGATATTTGTGGGGAATTAGTTTCGGGCGCTCGCCGCGCATGTATTGCGGCGGGAATCTCTGAGATTTCAGAGCTTTATGTACCTGGTTCCTTTGAACTTCCCCTCGCGGCACAACATGCATTTGAACGAGGCGTGGACGCAGTGATTGTTCTTGGTCTCGTCCTCCGAGGTGAAACTCCACATTTTGACTATGTATGTCAGGGCGTCACCCAAGGGGTCATGGATGTGCAGTTGAAATTCTCGAAGCCAATCGGTTTTGGAGTGTTGATGTGTGAGACTCTGGAGCAAGCTCATGCCAGATCTGGCGCTCCTGGAAGTAAGGAAGATAAGGGTTTTGATGCTGCAGTCGCGGCTCTTACCTTTCTATAATTTTAGTATCATGAAGTAGTGAAGACATATCGCGTCGCAATTGTTGGTGCAGGTCCTGCAGGTTATTTCACTGCACAAGCGCTAAACAATTCATGCGATAACGATCAAAATTTTCTTATCGATATGTTCGATCGTTTGCCTACGCCATGGGGTTTAGTGCGAAGTGGTGTTGCACCGGATCATCCAAAAATCCGAACCGTGACGAAGGTATTTGAGAAGATTGCAGCAGAACCTAATTACCGCTACTTTGGAAATGTCGAATTAGGACGCGATGTACATATCTCTGATTTAGAAAAACTTTATGATGTTGTGGTGCTAGCAACTGGAACTTCTCTCGGTAAGAAATTGGGAATCCCGGGTGAAGATCTGCCGGGCGTTATCTCTGCCGCTGATTTTGTCCCTTGGTATAACGGACATCCCGACTACGTCGATGTCAATCCCTCGCTAACAGGGAAGTATGCACTCGTGATTGGCGCTGGGAATGTGGCTATGGACTGTGGTCGAATGTTGGCTCTAGTGCCCCATGAGTTGTCTTCGACTGATATTGCCGATCATGCGCTGGAGGTATTTCACAATAGCTCGATTAGCGATGTCACTATTGTTGGTCGACGAGGACCAGAACATGCCGCCTTCACTTCACCTGAATTACGTGAACTTCCGAAACTTGATCAGACCGATGTCTTTATAGATAGCCAACAGATAACGGAAGCCATTGCTCGAGTGGGAAATCGGATGGAGAGCGAGAAGGATCTTCGCTCAAATCTTGAGGCGATGCGAGAGATTGCTCATGCTGAACATAGAGGTAATGAACGTAGACTCTCACTTGCATTCTTACTCACTCCCCTTGAAATACTCGGGGATGGGAAAGTCGAGCGGGTGCGGTTCTCCGTAAACAAAGTGATAGACGACAAAGTTATTGCTACCGACGAGAGTATCGACTTGCCCTGCGATTTATTGATCTCTGCAATCGGATATGAAGGTTTGGAAATCCCGGGTGTTTCAAATGAGCGTGGCCGAATTGCCAATAACGATGGCAGAGTCCGCGAGGGGGTGTACGTTGTGGGCTGGGCAAAGCGAGGCCCTTCAGGTGTTATTGGAACCAATAAAAGCGACTCCAGCGAAGTAGTGAAAAAGATAATTGCAGAGTTGCCCGCTACTCCCAAAGGTGCCGTAGATATCTCAGGGAGTTTGAGCGGTGGAAAAGTCGTAACCCACGATGGGTGGAGTGCAATAAATGCAGCAGAGTTATCGGCTGGCCAGGCATTAGGTCGCCCACGACGCAAGGTCGTTTCCTGGTCAGAATTATTGAGTTTGGGAGGCGCCAAGGCCACCTAGTAGGCTCTGCTCCGCTTCAAAAGTAACTGCGCCCGTAGCTCAACGGATAGAGCATCTGACTACGGATCAGAAGGTTAGGGGTTCGAATCCCTTCGGGCGCGCTGGCTATCTCGCACACTCGGTACCATTGCGCCTATATAAGTTTGCGCCCGTAGCTCAACGGATAGAGCATCTGACTTCGGATCAGAGGGTTGGGGGTTCGAGTCCCTTCGGGCGCACCATCGTAAATGTGGAGATGATCGGAGCGGGAAGTTGGCTTCTAATAGTGGAGCACGTGAGGCGTATTTTCCGGCTATAGAAAAGAAGTACGGCGAGAAAATCTCTTACTGGATCACGCAAATAAAAAAATTAGAAAATGCTAAGTATCCGGAGCAGATTGCTCACCTACGAGAGAATTATGGTTTCTCCCAAGCGCACGCAAATGCTTTAGTGATGTATGTGCGAGGCTCCAAGAGTTCAAAGCGTTTTGAAAAGCCAAAAGATTTCTTTGATTCTCTCGATCCCATCGCAGCAAAGACGGCAAAGAAGATTTTCAAAGAGATCAAAAGCAAATATCCCCAACTTGAACTTGTCATTGCTTGGAATCAACCCATGTTACGCACTGAAAAGAATTACATTTTTGGATTATCTGTTGCAAAGAAACATATTTTGCTCGCCCCATGGAGCACCAAGGTATTGGATACTTTCCGACCACGCCTCAAGGAATTTGTCGTCAACAAGAAGACCTTTGCAGTTCCTCTTGATTGGAAGGTAGATAGTTCCTTGCTACAAGCCATGGTTAAAGCCACTCTTGCCGAATTAAAGTAGATTGAAGACGATATCCCGTTGGTAAGTGGAATGCTTTTTTACTGGTAAACTTGTAGTTGTTCGTCAGAAATCCAGTAATTACACGATGTAGTTACTTTGCGAGTCTTAATCTCAAATATCCATCGAGACACGCATCATGTTTCGATAGGAAATTTTTATGTCATTTAAAGCCCTTGGTGTGCACGCTGCCTTAATTCCGACCCTAGAAAGCGCCGGAATCACTCGTGCATTTCCCATTCAAAGCGCCACGCTTCCCGATGCTATTTCAGGTCGAGACATTCTTGGACGTGGCCAAACAGGTTCAGGTAAGACCCTCGCCTTCGGATTAGCCATGATTACGCGGCTCGCCCATAGAAAAGCTGAGCCTTTTCATCCGATTGGCTTGATCTTGTCACCAACTCGCGAGTTAGCAATGCAAATCTCTGAGGCCCTCGCCCCTTTGGCTCGCTCGGTAAATCTCAACACTCAAGTAATTGTCGGCGGTCTTGGTTACTCCCGCCAGATTCAAGGTTTACGTCGTGGCGTACCCATTTTGGTGGCAACTCCAGGTCGCTTACTCGATTTAATTAAAAAAGAAGGTCTTCGCCTCGACAA
>JBEAMN010000151.1:0-4493 GCA_041165945.1 Actinomycetota bacterium | reverse complement strand
CTACTGCAGTCGCACCTGAGTTTCGGACGCAGAATCTCTCACCAACGATTCCTCGAATGAAGATATCTCCTGATGTGCCGCCATAACCGATGACATTTCCCGCGATGACATTCTCCTGTGCGAGAAATTGTGCGCGCTCATCAGGTTGAACGACAATCGTTCCACCAGAGATTCCCTTGCCGACATAATCATTCGCATCACCGTACAGTCGTAAGGTCATTCCTTTGGGAATGAATGCGCCAAAGGATTGACCTGCTGAACCATGGAAGGTGAGATCAATTGTTCCTGGAGGAAGTCCCGCTCCACCATAACGTCTGGTCACTTCAGCCCCAAGCATGGTGCCAACCGTTCGATTGACATTGCGCACTTCAAGGCTAGCTCTGACAGGTTGTGCATCTTCCAATGCGCTCTGAGCCAAAGCGATGAGTTCATTATCAAGGGCTCGATCTAAGCCGTGATCTTGCTTATGCACTGCATAGCGAACACCCGGCGCCGGGGCCACCAGTAATGGTGAGAGATCTAGCCCTGATGCTTTCCAGTGATCCACTGCTTTCTTTGTATCGAGTACTTCGACTTGGCCGACCGCTTCTTCGATACTTCTAAAGCCAAGTTCAGCGAGTAACTCACGCACCTCCTGCGCGATGTATTCGAAGAAAGTCTCCACAAACTCCGGTTTGCCTGAGAACTTTTCGCGCAATAGAGGATTCTGAGTTGCCACTCCCACTGGGCAGGTATCAAGATGACAGACCCGCATCATGATGCAGCCAGAGACAACTAGTGGCGCAGTGGCGAAGCCATACTCCTCAGCGCCTAAGAGCGCTGCGATGATGACATCGCGGCCAGTCTTTAATTGACCATCGGTCTGGACCACGATTCGATCACGTAATCGGTTGAGCATGAGAGTCTGTTGTGTCTCTGCTAGTCCCAACTCCCATGGCGCTCCTGCATGTTTCAAAGAAGTAAGTGGAGATGCGCCTGTGCCACCGTCGTGACCAGAGATAAGCACTACATCAGCATGTGCCTTGCTTACACCTGCCGCGACTGTACCCACGCCCACTTCAGCGACTAACTTCACATGAATACGCGCATCCTTATTGGAATTCTTTAGGTCGTGGATGAGTTGGGCTAAATCCTCAATCGAATAGATGTCATGGTGCGGCGGTGGCGAAATCAAGCCAACGCCAGGAGTTGAATGGCGAGTCTTTGCTACCCATGGATAGACCTTCTGTCCTGGGAGCTGACCGCCCTCTCCTGGTTTAGCGCCTTGGGCCATCTTGATTTGAATGTCATCAGCGTTGACTAGATATTCGCTTGTCACGCCAAAACGTCCACTTGCAACTTGCTTGATTGCAGATCGCTTGGAATCACCGTTTGCTAGAGGTAAATAACGTTCGGGATCCTCACCACCTTCGCCAGTATTGGATTTGCCGCCCAAACGGTTCATCGCAATCGCCAATGTCTCGTGCGCCTCTTGCGAGATCGATCCGTAGGACATTGCCCCTGTAGAAAAGCGTTTGACGATCTCACTTATCGGCTCAACTTCGTCGATTGAGAGTGGCTTACGTTGATCTTTTTTCAATTCAAAGAGTCCACGTAATGTCATGAGATCTTTCGATCGATTGTTAACCTTGTCGGTGTACTTCTTGAAGATTTCGTATTGCCGCGCCCTTGTCGAATGTTGGAGCAGGAAGACAGTCTCAGGATCGAAGAGATGTGGTTCGCCATCTCGACGCCACTGATACTCCCCTCCCGTTGGTAATTTCTTTGTGCCAGGGACTTCGCCTCCAGGAGGGTAGGCGATTTGATGGCGGGCAATCGCTTCACTTGCGATGACATCGATGCCGATTCCGCCAAGGCGAGAAGTAGTGCCAGAGAAATACTCATCGACCACCGCTTGCGAGAGGCCAATTGCTTCGAAAACCTGTGCCCCGGTGTACGAAGCGATTGTGGAAATGCCCATCTTCGACATCACCTTTAAGACGCCCTTACCCAAGGCTTTGATGAGGTTGCGAACAGCCTTCTCAGGAGAGATGTTGGCGATGACGCCTTGGTTGACCAGATCTTCGACGCTCTCCATTGCAAGATAGGGATTAACTGCAGCAGCGCCAAAACCTAAAAGAAGGGCAACATGGTGAACTTCTCGGACATCGCCCGCCTCAACGACTAGACCCACATGGGTTCTACGTTGAGTGCGAATCAAATGGTGGTGAATAGCTGAGGTAAGTAAGAGCGATGGGATTGGCGCATTATCTGCATCGCCATCTCGATCAGAGAGCACGATAATTCGCGCTCCCTTTTCAATAGCCTGACTCGCTTCATTACGTAGCTCTTCAATTCGTGCTGCCAACCCGGCACCACCATCGGCGACCGAGAAGAGTCCACGGAGTACATATGGAGCAAAACCGCTCTGAGTCTTATCAGCATTAACATGAATGATCTTTGCCAACTCATCGTTATCAATAACTGGGAACGGCAAAAGTATCTGGCGACATGACTCTGGTCCCGGATCAAGAATGTTATGTTCTGGCCCAATGGTGGCAGAGAGACTCGTTACCAACTCTTCACGAATCGCATCAAGCGGTGGATTTGTCACCTGAGCAAATAATTGTGAGAAGTAATCAAAGAGTAATCGTGGTTTATTCGAGAGAGCGGCGATTGGCGAATCTGTGCCCATCGAGCCTAGAGGTTCCATGCCTGCCCGAGCCATCGGAGTAAGAAGAATCCTTAACTCTTCTTCGGTATATCCAAAGGCGCGTTGTCGCCGTAGCACTGATGCATGTGGGTAGACGATGTGCTCTCGTGCTGGTAGATCCTCCAGTCGTACTACTCCTTGCTCTACCCACTCGCCGTAGTGTGCTCCCGAGGCGAGCGAAGATTTAATCTCCTCATCTTCAATTATCCGACCCTCTTCGATATCCACCAGAAACATTCGCCCTGGCTGTAATCGTCCTTTACGTACTACTGAAGAGGCGGGAATATCCAATACGCCAACTTCACTGGCTAAAACCACCAATCCCTCATCTGTTACCCAGAACCGTGAGGGGCGCAGGCCATTTCGATCAAGGACTGCACCTACTTGGTGACCATCGGTAAAAGTCACACACGCTGGACCATCCCACGGCTCCATCAGTGAGGAGTGAAAGGCATAGAAAGCCTTGCGGGCTGGATCCATTGTGGAGTTATTCTCCCAAGCCTCTGGAATCATCATCAACATTGCATGTGGCAGTGAGCGTCCCGACAGATAAAGCAGCTCGAGAACTTCATCGAACGATGCTGAGTCGCTACCACCTTCAGAGATAATGGGGAATATCCGCTTGATATCTCCAGGGATAACATCACTGGCAAGCAGGGCTTCACGAGCGCGCATCCAATTGCGATTTCCCTTCACGGTGTTAATTTCACCGTTATGGGCAATGTAGCGATATGGGTGCGCTAAAGGCCAAGATGGAAATGTATTTGTTGAGAATCGTGAGTGCACCAATGCAAGTGGCGATGCAACTCGTTCATCTGAAAGATCGGGAAAGAACTCCTCTAGCTGTCCAGTGGTCAACATCCCTTTGTAAACAATTGTTTGCGAGGAGAGCGAAGGGAAATAGACTTCGAGCGAGTGCTCTGCCCGCTTGCGGAAGATAAACAGCAATCTATCGAGAGCAAGTTCGCTCTCACCATTCTTCCCTTCTAGGAAAATCTCCTTAAACGAGGGCATTACTGACTTAGCGGTTGCGCCGAGTGAGCTAGCGTTGATCGGAAGATCGCGCCAACCGATGATAGAAAGACCCTCTTGGGTTGCCAGCGCATTCATGGCCTGCAGAACTTCGCCACTCTTTCGCTCATCTGCCGGCAAGAATGCGATTCCTGCGCCATAACTTCCTGCAGGAGGAAGTGGAAACTCGACTACCTCTCTAAAAAATAAATCGGGAATGCGAATGAGAATGCCAGCGCCATCTCCGCTATCAGGTTCAGCCCCTGATGCGCCGCGATGTTCCATGTTGCGAAGTGCGGTCAATCCCAACGCGACGATGTCATGGCGCGCTTGGCCAGTGAGGGTGGCGACCATGGCGACGCCGCAGGCATCCTTCTCGAAATCAGAGTTGTAGAGACCAACTTCGCCCGACCGAGCGCTCGAAAGTGGCGCCTTATCTGGAAAGGCTGAAAAATGAGAAATGGCCATGGGTATCCCTCCTGATGGGACGCCTTTGGCCCGAAATAACTGAACGTACTGGCTTAATAGTAGCGACTAGATCCCACTGATGTGAACTAGAGCCCCGATTCCAGCGGTGACAGCCATCGCAAGGCTGCCGCCGACCATGATTCTGATGGTGGGTGGGATGGGATTGGTTCCTGAGATCTTCGCCCCCGTCACTCCAGCCAGGGCAAGGCCAAGGATGGTGATGGTCACGATACTCACCCCTTGATTGATGATGGTCGGAATAAAGACCCCGATTAACGGAATCAATCCCCCAAGTGTGAATGCCGCTGCAGAAGCGACTGCG
>JBEAMN010000150.1:0-7350 GCA_041165945.1 Actinomycetota bacterium | reverse complement strand
ATGCAACATCAACTTCATGTTGCATCACTGAGTTCTGGACCGATAGTCACCGCAATCGACCTTGCAGCTGTGGTGCCCAGTTATTCTCCAGATGGCAGAGGCTTGCTCTCTGTCACAACGCTTGAGCGATGTGAAGAGTCTGTGGTACGTAGCCAACTTGGAGAGGTGTATGGCGAAGCGATAACTGGTGATCTCATCACTACATTTGATATCGATAATGCGCTACCCGTCATTGAGCCAGGAGCGACGCGAAACGGGATTCTGGAGGATGAAGGTCTGATTTTCGCAGGGGATTACCTCACTGAACCATCTCAGAATGGGGCGCTGCTATCAGGTCGTTTAGCGGGTGAAACTGCAATCAACAATTGAAAGCGCTAGTGTGCCGCCAATTTTGCTAGAGCGGGAGCCAGGTGTGGGTAGTCGAAGGTAAATCCTGCTTCATTGAGCCGCTCGGGCAAAACGCGCTTTGAGCCGAGAATCTCGGTAGAGAATCCACCTAATGTGAGTTTGAGCGCGAAGCCAGGTACTGGCAGGAGCGCTGGTCTACGAAGGGCGCGAGCAAGGGCAGCGGTGAATTCACTGTTGGTTGCTGGGTTAGGTGCTGTGAGATTGATCGGGCCAGAAAGCTCGCTATCAATGAGGAAATCGATAGCGCGAACCTCATCATGAATAGTGATCCAGGACCACCACTGTTTCCCTGAGCCTAGTTTTCCGCCGAGGCCAAATTTGAAGAGCGGCATCATTCGTCCCAGCGCTCCGCCAGTGGGATCAAGGACAAGTCCGGTGCGGATCTTCACTGTTCGCACGGTAGGCGCGCTATCTGCTGCGCGTTCCCACTCCAAACATACATGCGCAAGGAAATCATCTCCGCCACGATCATTCTCCGTTACTGCACGATTTCCGGTCTCGCCATACCAACCAATTGCGCTTGATGAGATAAGCGATTTGATTCTCAATTGTTCGGCAGCGCTAGCGATAGTTGTCGTTCCATAAAGTCGAGAATTGAGAATCTCACCCTTATACGCGGCGCTCCATCGCTTATCTCCGACGCCAGCACCTGCAAGGTGCACAATTGAATCAACTCCTTCAAGAGCGACTAGATCAACCTTGCCCTCCATGGGGTCCCAAAACGCTTCATCTTTTGCTCGCGGTTCCCGTCGGACGAGCTTGATGACAGTGTCACCTTTCTCGCGGAGGTGAGCAACGAGAGCAGAGCCAATGAGACCTGAAGCGCCAGTAACCGCGATGGTCCGTGACATCGCTTCTATACTCCTAAATCAGCTTCGAAGCGACCAAGTTCCAGACGCTCTTTAAGCGTGCCCAAGAATCGTGCTGCATCAGCGCCATCAACAATTCGATGATCATAAGAGATTGCAAGGTAGACCATTGAACGAATTGCAATCTTCTCTTCACCATCAGCCTCAGTAATGACGACGGGACGTTTGACGATTGATCCAATTCCCAGAATTGCTACCTGAGGTTGGTTGATAATCGGAGTGTCAAAGAGCGCACCGCGGCTTCCTGTGTTGGTAATAGTGAAAGTGCCACCGCTTAATTCATCAGGATTGATCTTGCTTTCCCGAGTTCGAAGTGCAACATCATTGATGCGGCGAGCTAATCCACCAAGATTCAAGTCGCCAGCATCTTTAATTACGGGCACTAGTAGTCCGCGTTCGGTATCAACGGCTATGCCAAGATTCTCCGTGCCGTGATAGACGATGTTTTCGCCATCAATCGAGGCGTTGACGACTGGATGTTGCTTGAGCGCCTCACATACTGCTACCGCAAAGAATGGCAGGAAGGTGAGGTTGACCCCTTCACGCTCTTGGAAAGCGTTCTTTGCTTTTGCGCGCAGTTTTGCGATCTTGGTGACATCTACTTCGATAACAGTGGTGAGTTGCGCAGAAGTTTGGAGCGATTCAACCATTCGCGAAGCAATGACTTTTCGCAAGCGAGTCATCGGGACGCTCGTGCCGCGAAGTGGAGAGGCGGTTATGGCAGCTGCTGGAGTCGATGGTGCGCTCACCGCTTGAACTGGAGCCGGCGTTGCGCTCACCGCTTGAACTGGAGCCAGAGCGCGTGCTCGTTCAGCAGCATCGTAAACATCCTGTTTGCGAATTCGTCCACCAACGCCTGTTCCAGAGATGCTGGCAAGATCCACCTGTAGCTCTGCAGCAAGTTTCCGCACTAGTGGTGTGACATAGGAATCAGATTCCACTCCCTTATTCTGTGCACCCTGTGCAGCCGGAGCAGGAATCGTGTTCATGGGAGCGTGTTGTGCAGCAACCGGAGCAACTGGAGCAACCGAAACAGCAGGTGTAACAGGGACAACTGGAGCAACCGGCGCAACCGAAACAGCAGGAGCGCTTACTCCACCAGAAGAACTAATCGCAGCGAGTTTGCCGCCAACTAGAACGACTGAATCTGCAGGAGCAAAAATCTCGCTGACCGTTCCTGCGACGGGAGAGGGGATTTCGGTATCGACTTTGTCTGTGGATACTTCAAGAAGCGCTTCATCCATTGCCACCGCTTCGCCAACGCTCTTGAGCCAACGAGTAACGGTCCCTTCGGTCACGCTCTCACCAAGGGCGGGCATCACCACAATTTCGGCAGCAGTATTACTAACTGACGCTGCAGGTGCAGCAGGTGCAGCAACTACTGGAGCAACTGGAGCGGCAACTGGCGCCGCTACCGGTGCAGCGGCAGCTGCAGGTGAACCATCATTGATAACGACTAATTCGGCCCCGACAGGAACAGTCTGGTCAACCGCAACAAGAATCTTTGCAACGGTGCCTGCTACAGGAGAGGGGATTTCGGTATCGACCTTGTCGGTGGAAACCTCGAGGAGCGGTTCGTCGACTGCGACCTGATCGCCCTCATTCTTAAGCCAACGAGTAACGGTGCCTTCGGTCACGCTCTCACCAAGGGCTGGCATCACCACATTAAATGACTCCATCATGTCCGTCTTCTCCGTCTTCTCCTCTTAGTTTCGCTAATCGTAATAACTATCCGTGGGCGTGCAATGGCTTGCCCGCCAAAGCCAAGTGGGCCTCACCCATCGCCTCAGACATGGTGGGGTGGGCATGGATGAGAGGGGCGACATCATCGGCGCTCGCCTCCCAGTTGAAGATGAGTTGCGCTTCAGCGAGTAATTCTCCGACGCGAGAGCCGACCATATGAATACCCAATACTGGGCCGTTCTTCTCCGAAACGAGTTTTATCGAACCTGAGGTACGCAAGATTTGAGATTTTCCATTTCCCGCCAAGTCATAAACAAGCTCCACAACATCATGTCCGCGCTCTTTTGCCTGTGCGGTAGTCAATCCCACCGAGGCAACTTCTGGCTCGGAGTAAGTCACTCGTGGAACGCCGTCATAGTTGATAGGTCGTGGGTTGAGCCCTGCAATCTCTTCAGCGACAAGAATTCCTTCACCAAAACCTACATGCGCCAGTTGGAGGGTAGGAATGAGATCTCCAACAGCAAAGACATTAGGCAGATTGGTGCGGCACTTCTCATCGACGAGAACATAGCCACGATCCATAGCCACGCCAATCTCTTCATAACCAAGGTTTGCCGATGTTGGTCCGCGGCCGACGGAGACAAGAAGTAAGTCTGCTTCGAATTCACGTCCATCTTCCAAAGCAACCTTTACGCCATTTCCAGTTGGCGTAGCGCTCTTGAAGCGAACTCCAAGTTCAAAATTGATTCCACGTTTGCGGTAAGCGCGCTCTAGTAACTTCGAAGACGACTCATCTTCGAGTGGAACTAGGTGTTGCAATCCTTCAATGATTCGGACGTCAGAACCAAATGATTTCCATACCGAAGCAAACTCACAGCCAATCACACCACCACCAAGAACAATGACGCTCTTGGGAACATAATCCAATGCAAGGGCATGATCACTGGTGACAATCGTGGTGCCATTAATCTCGAGCCCCGGAAGAGTCTTGGGGTAGGAGCCAGTGGCAAGGACTAGATTTTTACCGGTGTACTTCTCGCCGTTGACTTCCACGGTGTTTGCTGAAACTACTTTGCCGTGGCCCTCGATAAAGGTGATGCCTCGACTTTTCACTAGACCTTGAAGGCCCTTGTAGAGTTTGGAGATCACACCATCTTTATAGGTGTTCACCCCTGGCATATCGATGCCACCTAGCTCCGCAACGACGCCAAACTCATGCGCCTCTCTCGTGTTGTCGGCAATCTCGCCAGCATGAAGTAGCGCCTTCGTTGGGATACAGCCTCGATGGAGGCAGGTGCCGCCTAACTTGCCCGCCTCAATCAGCGCCACGGAGAGACCAAGTTGAGCCGATCGAAGGGCACAGGCGTATCCACCTGAGCCGCCACCAAGAATCACTACATCAAAAGACATTTACCTAACTCCACTCTCGGGTGCCATCACGGTTTACGGGAGACATCTTCCCACTTTCAGCGGGTACTCGTGACCTCGGCGAGGTGGACTAGCGAGCGAACGGCAAAGCCCACCCCGCCTACAGGGGTATACCCGTGAGGCTCTCCCTCGTTATAGGAGGGGCCGGCAATATCCAAATGGAGCCAGGGCAGATCGGCAGGAACGAACTCGCGTAAGAAGAGACCAGCAACCAACATCCCACCCATGCGCTCGCCGATATTTGCAAGATCGGCAGTCGGGGAATCTAACGAGGGGCGCAACTCTTCAGGAAGTGGCATTGGCCAAAAGCTCTCGCCCGCGCTTTTGGCTGCGCTTAAGAATCGATCTCGGAACCGGTCGTCGTTGCCCATCACCGCCGCTGTTCTCTTTCCGAGAGCGATGATTTGCGCACCCGTTAACGTCGCAACATCGATAATGCCATCGAGATCTTTACTTACTTCAACTGCTCGTACCAAAGCATCAGCCAGGATCAATCGCCCCTCTGCATCGGGGTTCAAGACTTCGACAGTCTTGCCGCCATAAATAGAAATCACATCGCTAGGCCTAGTGGCAGATTCGCTGACCATGTTCTCAGCAAGTGGCGCCCATGCATCTATTGCAACCGGTATCTTTAATTCGGCAATCGCGATGATTGCACCAACAACTGCGGCTGCGCCGCTCATATCCGATTTCATCGCTTCCATACCTTGAGCGGGTTTTAACGCAAGACCTCCGGTGTCGAAAGTGATTCCTTTGCCCACATATGCATACTTCCTCCGCGCTTTCGCAGGACGATACGAGAGGTGGAGCAAACGAGGAGGGTTGGCAGAACCTTGGCCGACTGCAGTGATTCCACCGTAACCTTCATTACGTAGTTGTACATCGCTCTTAATTTGAACCTTCACAGAACTAGGTAAAAGTTTCTTGACTAGCCCGATGAAAGTAGTTGGCGTTAAGTAACTTGGTGGCATGTTGATGAGATCGCGAACCATAAGAACTTGTTTGATAATAACTTCAGATCTTTTGAGAGTTTGAGAGCTGTTTTTGATTGAACGGCCTGGAGCGATTGTGATTTTCTCGAGCTGCTTTGGATTTACCGAAGAACCTTTAAATTGGTGAAATTGGTAGGCGCCAAGAAGTGCACCCTCTGTGATAGCTGCCAATTCGTCACTATTTCCAATTTCAATAGCAAAAGTGGCGCGAGTGTGACCGGCAAGCGCACGCGAGGCAGCGCCAGCAGCCCGTCGAAGTTGCTCCAGATCGCTCTTCACTGGCAGCGCGGTAGCGATAATCAATCGACCTGCCGGATCAGTCATCGACCGAGTTTCATCCGGTTCACCCTTAACCTGAGTATTTTCAAGAGCGCGCGTAAGCCATTGTGCACCCTCTACAGGGAGAGCTTTTTGAGCCAGCGAGAGCGTGACCGTGCTCTTGGTCTTTTTTGTGCTCACGCGATAACCAACAACCAAAGGTTCGGATGTTCCTGGCGCTCCTAGCGCGAGTGCGGTGATTTTTGACGGCATTGGTGTCATGGGACGAGCCTAACGATTCGCGGTAAGTTGCGGTTATGGAATCGCCCCTCCTTGAGGTCCATCGCTCCCTAGGGGCAAAGTTGGGTGACTTTGCAGGGTGGCAGATGCCCCTGGAATATCCCGCCCCCATCGGGGGTGGAACCTTGGCCGAGCATGAAGCGGTACGTGAGACGGTAGCCATCTTTGATGTTTCACATCTGGGAAAAATATCTATTTCCGGTGTAGGTGCGAAGGCGTGGGCAAATGAGATTTTCACCAATGATCTGAACAAAATTACCGCGGGGCAAGCGCAATACTCATTGCTGTGCGCACCGGATGGTGGAGTAATTGATGATGTCATCATTTACTGCAAAGGTGATGACGAAATTTTCATTGTGCCAAATGCAGCAAACGCCGGAGAAGTCTTTAACACCTTGAATGAAAGGCGCTCGCTCAATGATGCACATCTCTCTCTTACCAATCTCCATCAAGATTTTGCAGTCATTGCTCTGCAAGGACCATTGTCATCTCGTGCGCTGGCTCAGATTGGCCTAAATGTTTCTCTCGAATACATGTATTTTGCCGAAATTACATTCGAAGGCTCCACTTTTACCCTTTGTCGCACTGGATATTCAGGTGAACATGGTTATGAATTAATTCCACCGCGCGAGATCGCAGTTTCATTGTGGAACAACTTGAGTAGAACGATATTGGCGCTCGACGGAAAGATTGCAGGTCTTGGTGCGCGCGATACCTTGCGAACAGAGATGGGTTACCCACTCCACGGCCACGAACTCTCCCTGGACATCTCTCCTTTAGATGCCAATCTCTCCTGGGCGGTGGGCTGGCAGAAGAAATTCTTTATTGGCCATGATGCGCTTCGCGTGCAACAAGCAAAAGGAGTCGAGCGATTACTCCGTGGATTACTACTGACCGATAAAGGAATTCCACGCGCGGGAATGTTTGTCCGTAACTCGGTGGGAGCAGTGGTCGGCGAGGTGACAAGCGGAACCTTCTCTCCAACGCTTAAACAGGGAATAGCGCTAGCCTTCATTGAAGCTGGCATCGAAGTAGGGGAGCAGTTGCTTATCGACGTTAGAGGACGGGCATTAGGGGCGGTTGTTGTTAAACCGCCATTTGTTCCTTCGCATGTTCGCGATTAATAAGAACATTTCCTCGCCGTATTGCGCGACGTAACGAATTCAGAATTGGACGACCTAGCAAAAGAATTAATGTGGCGTTGAAAATTGCACGAGGAATATCCCATGCAAGAGCAGTTGCAAAATGGAAGACCATGAAGCGTTGAAGGTTATCCAGCACTCCCGCACCAGGTAGGTACGCGATCGAGGTTTCAGGGGAGGCAATCCAAGGCCAGAGCTGGAGATCCATCATTGCGCCAAAGAGAAGAGCTGTGACCGCCCCATAAAACGAGAGGAGCGCTAATTCAAACG
>JBEAMN010000149.1:0-11066 GCA_041165945.1 Actinomycetota bacterium | reverse complement strand
TGTCGGGGGTTCGAAACCCTCACCGCCCACTGGTCTTAGCACGATCTTCTAAATTCGTAACTTATTTGTTTCCATAAGGCTTTACTCGCAAATACTCACTCATCACGTAAGGAATAGCTTTAGTCTTGTACCAATCATCGAGGGGAATGCCGTAAATTTCTTGGAAAGAGATACGCCAATCTTTCTCTAGGCTAAAAGCTCGCCAAAAATCCATCATTTTTCCAAAGCCACTTTCTGCCATCAGCAATTCGGATAGTAGTAGACCACTTCCATAGGCGAATCGATTTATGTAATCACATCCACCTTGAAAATTGCCCTCCAGGCTCTTCAAGTGGGTAAACCAATCAGATTCTTTAAAATTGCGAAGCTCAACTCCGCTGGTACCTCTTTGGTAACTATTCATATCACTTTGTTTAATTTGATCATACAAATTAATTCCAGATTTGTCGGTGAAGATGAAATTCCCAAAAAGATTGGCACTTCCCTCGCGTAACCAGCACGGCATCTTCCCGGTTCGATTTTTTGTGAGAAATTGTTGAACGATATGCACATTCTCGTGGGCAATGAAAGAGTTTGGCTCTGATGGAAGAGAGGAGTGGCGGAGAATCGATAAATGACTTGCATTCTCCTGCGAAGGAACCGCTCCGGCGTTGAGAAAGTTACCTTCTCGCGCAATTCTGCCTCGAAAATCATTAGCGAACCCCACGTTTTTGTCGAAGCCATAAGGCTTCCAGGATTCGATTAACCGGTCCATGTCTTTTTCAGTTCCGTAGAAAACATTAAACAATTCAGGATTTTTGTAGACCTCAACCCAATACGACATAGCAAAGTTGAGATCACTTTCAAGCAATTCTTTGAAACTCTGCTTTGCGTTAGGGGAATAGTGATAACGAAATAGATTCCCTACCTTCTCCGGCTTCATATCTTTCTTCATAGTTGCTAAAGCTATTTCTTGAACGGTTAGAGATTTTTTATTGCTATTCGCGTTTTCCGTCGAAGATTGGGTAGGAGGAGTCTCTGTAGGAACATTATTCGCCCTAGATTGCGTTGATTGAGTTTGTTTTTTTGTTATACCTTTATTCCAAACTTTTTTCTTGCCACTCTTAACACAAGTAAATATTTTTCCCTGGTAAATTTGCGTTAAACCTAATGATTTGCAGGTGCTTCCACTTTTAGGAACGGGCGCAGCGATAGCTGGAGTGGAGGAAATTAGGAATACAGACAAGATGAATGCCACCGACAACCTCATCGCCTCAGTTTATTAGAAAGTCATTTTTGTGGAATAGGATTAGCTATTGGATCACAAATAGTTTTTGGTCAATTTACCTAAATTTGGGCAATTCACCATGTAGAGCATGGAAATTGATAGTTTTTATTTCGTAGATTAATTCGAGTCCATCATCAGGATCTATCTGCTCACCCACTTTCGCAAAAGCAAACTTGTTTATGATGTGAAGCGAAGGGACATTTGTCGGGGAAACTGTGTATCTAAGAATTTTGACATCAGGTCGCGAGCTAATCATTTTCCACATTCCCAGGAGTAATTCGGTGCCAAAACCATTCCGTTGCTTTTCTGGAGCTATCCCAAACCCTATTTCGATCATTCCTCGCTCGTCAGGAAAATCATGAAAGCCAGCCGAGCCGATGATTTCACCTGAAGATTTCATCGCAGCGACAATCAACCCAATCTCTGCGAATTCTGGATTCGCTCTAACTTTTGGAATTCGATGGGGAAGTGGGGTTGGGCCATCAACCAAGTGCCGATAAGGATTAGTGAAGTCTCTCCACAGAGGTTCGCCTCCGCGCGCAAAAATTTCGTAGTCTTCTAGCGTCAGAGAAAAGCAGAAGAGCCTTTCGGTTTCAAATGACACCACTGGAGAAAACTACTGCAATTCAACTATTTACATAGGCCAAACGCATTGCTTCAATGTCAATCTTTTTCATCTCTAGCATCGCGTTAGTCGCTCTTTTTGCTCCTTCAGGATCGGCGCCCCCGAGATACTTCATCATCTCGGGAGAAGTGACCTGCCAAGAGATTCCGAATTTATCTTTGAGCCACCCACACTGACTTTCTTCTCCACCATCACGGGTTAACAAATCCCAATATTTATCTATCTCTGCTTGATCCCTGCATGGAATCTGGAAGGAGATGGCTTCGCTATGTGGAAAGTGCGGGCCACCATTAAGTCCTATAAAGGGTCGTCCGAAAATTTTGAAATTTACGACTATCTCTTCACCCACTTTATTGCCGGGTGTATCGGTGGGAGCAATCCAATTATCGGCCATGGAGCTATCTGGAAAAATACTCGTGTAGAAAGTGGCCGCTTCTCGCGCATTGCCATTGAACCAGAGACAGGTAATCAGTTCCATGCTAAAAGGTTAGCCGATAGCATTCGCCACATGTCATCGCGGTATGTATTTTTTGTGATTGATTCACCTGACAATCGAGCTAACTCTGAAGAGATGAGGGCGATCAATACGTTCAATGAGCATTTGCAAGCCAACCAGCAGTGGGTGATGGCTGCGGGGATCGCGGGCAGCGAATTAGCATCAATTATTGATAATCGAGCAAATCACATCAACGTCAGATCCGGTTCACTCATGAGTGGTCCAGAAAATTACAGCGGATTATGGATTGTCGAATGTGAATCCGACGAACAAGCCCTCGAGCTTGCTAAAGAAGCATCGAGGGCTTGTAATCGTCGAGTCGAACTCCGACCGTTCTTACGCTAAATCGAACCTGTCTGAATTCATTACCTTGTTCCACGCAGCGACGAAATCTTCGACAAACTTCTTCTTGTTATCGTCTTGCGCATATACCTCAGCGTAGGAGCGCAGTATTGAATTTGATCCAAAGACCAAATCAGCTCGCGTTGCGGTGAATTTCATTTCACCAGTCTGGCGATTGCGAATGTTGTATAGGTTCTCACCCCTTGGCTCCCAGACAAAAGTCATATCTGTGAGATTGACGAAGAAGTCATTAGTTAGCGCACCGACCTTGTCCGTGAAGATGCCATGTTTGGTGCCTGCGTGATTGGTCCCAATGACACGCATGCCACCAATGAGCACAGTCATTTCAGGAGCAGTAAGTCCCATCAGCTGCGCGCGATCTAGCAAGAGCTCTTCAGGTTCGACCACATAGCTATCTTTCTGCCAGTTTCGGAAGCCATCGTGAAGGGGCTCTAACGGTGCAAATGAATCAGCATCAGTTTGCTCCTGGGTTGCATCACCACGACCTGGTGCGAATGGAACATCAACTGCAATCCCTGCCGCTTTCGCTGCCATTTCAACTCCAACATTTCCGGCAAGGACAATGACATCAGCAACGCTTGCCCCAGCCTCTTTTGCGATTGGCTCGAGCACGTTGAGTACTTTCTTTAGGCGTTCTGGCTCGTTCCCGACCCAGTTTCGCTGAGGTTCGAGTCTAATTCGCGCTCCGTTTGCACCACCGCGTTTATCGGAGGCGCGGAAGGTACGCGCGCTATCCCAAGCGGTAGAGACCATCTCGCTGATTGTTAATCCAGAGGCTGCAATTTTTGCTTTCAGCGCAGTAACATCGTATTTAGCGTTTCCTTTCGGAACCGGATCTTGCCAAATCAAATCTTCTTGCGGTACCTCTGGCCCGAAGTAACGAACCTTTGGCCCCATATCGCGGTGAGTTAATTTAAACCATGCTCGCGCGAATACTTCGCTGAAGTACGCAGGATCTTTGTGGAACTTCTCTGAAATCTCGCGGTAGATCGGGTCTTTAATCATCGCCATATCCGCATCAGTCATGATGGGGTTGTAACGGATTGATGGATCTTCAACATCAACCGGCTTATCTTCCTCTGCGATATTGACCGGCTCCCATTGAGTTGCACCTGCTGGTGACTTAGTCAACTTCCACTCATATTTGAAGAGTAAATCAAAGTATCCGTTGTCCCATTTAGTTGGATGAGTGGTCCATGCCCCTTCAATTCCACTCGTCACCGTGTTGCGTCCGACTCCGCGAGAAACATGGTTATTCCAACCCAATCCCTGCTCTGCAATATCAGCAGCTTCAGGTTCTGGTCCAAGGTTTGTCGCCTTGCCATTTCCATGTGCCTTACCCACTGTATGACCGCCTGCGGTGAGAGCAACAGTTTCCTCGTCATTCATCGCCATACGGGCGAAAGTCTCGCGAACATGCGCTGCGGTACGGAGTGGATCAGAGACGCCATTCACACCCTCTGGGTTTACATAAATCAGACCCATCTGCACTGCGGCAAGAGGATTTTCCATCGTGCTTGCATCGTTGAGATTGCCATAGCGACTATCACTCGGTGCCAGCCACTCTTTTTCAGATCCCCAGTAGGTATCAATCTCTGGTGCCCAAACATCTTCTCGGCCAAAGCCAAAACCAAAAGTCTTTAAACCCATCGATTCGTATGCGACATTCCCCGCAAGAATCATCAAGTCAGCCCAACTGATTTTGTTGCCGTACTTCTTTTTGATTGGCCATAGCAATCGACGAGCCTTATCGAGGTTGGTGTTATCCGGCCATGAATTAAGAGGTGCGAAGCGAAGTGTTCCTGAGCCTGCACCACCTCGACCATCTGCAGTTCGATACGAGCCAGCTGAGTGCCATGCCATTCGAATAAAGAGTCCACCGTAATGGCCCCAGTCAGCGGGCCACCATGGCTGACTATCTGTCATGAGGTCGTGAAGATCCTTTTTCAGTGCGGCCACATCCAAAGACTTCAACTCTTCGCGATAGTTGAAAGTCTGACCTAACGGATTGGCCTTGGTGTCGTGCTGATGCAATATTTCGAGATTGAGCGAATTAGGCCACCACTTCTCTTGTACACCTAGTGAAGTCAACGAACCATGGGGGACGGGGCATTTGCCTGCTTCTACGCTCATAGTTTCTCCTCTTATTTAGCGAGGTCCGAAACTTATCAAATCTAGCGAGATCTCTCAGGTCGAAATTTCACCTTCTTACGCTTCATTTCCGCGAGGATAATTGCGGCAGCCCTTGGGCCGATTGCATGAATTTCCAAGAATTGATTTTTGGTAATTTTCCGAAGATCCCCAATTTTGAGGATTTTATTATCAACTAATCCACGGCGCGCGGGTGCCGCAATTCCAAGTTCCCGCCAGAATGAATCGAGTTTTTCATATCGAGAAGTGTTCACGAGTCCTTGTTTGACCGGACACTGCGAGATTCGTGCCTTAATTAATTTTGATATCAGAGTTTTAGAGAGTGGCTTGCCCACAGGAACGTGAATAGCGCTTTTAGTTCTTTTGTATCGAGCAAGCTCCGTGGGAAATAAATGAATTATGGAACCACTGAACGGGTAGTAACCGACATGATTCTTTGCTGCCATGATGCCAGCCACGATATTTCCATTCACTTTAAATGCTGGCATGCCGTAACTGATGACTTCTTCCGCTTGAGGGACTACTTGTAATATTCGCCTGCGTATCTCTAACATCGTCTTACGGTGTTCTGCAGGAGCCGCATAGTAAAGCGCTTTTACCTTCTGTGATTCCGCCATAGTCGCCCTATAGTTGAGAGTCTACTTTTATAAGATTTACCAAGTAAGAGAGTGAAAAACTAAAACCGATAGCAGCATAGAGATAAGCAAACCACGTGAGTTCTACGGGAATTAATAGCGTTAACAGTCCAAGTAGCGCTGCACTGATACACATCACTCGCGCGACGTTGATGACCTGCTTCGCTTGATCGTGTTTTGCGTTATTCCACATATTACCTGCAAGTGCAAAGAGAGTAATTCCTATCATTCGCATCGACCACTGGAGTTGAACAGCACCGTCCATTCCGAGAAGTTCGAGGAATAGACTAGGTAGCAGCACGAGAAAGAGCGCAGAGATGCCGAATACTGATGCACCTGCCAATAGAGTTCTTCGTAGTCCAAGGATTCCCATGAGAAAATTCTATCTTTCTAGCAATTCAAAATAAACCTGCAAATTCATCGCATGCCAGATACTCTCCGAAGAGCCATATTTCTCCCTTACTTGAAACTAGTAGACTTATCGCGTGAAAACGGCGAGCGCAGCTGAGGTTGTTGAGATTATCCATCGCCGATACCCCCCTGCCAGCGCCCAAGAATGGGACCAAGTGGGAGTTGTACTTGGAGATCTCTCCCGGCCGGTTACCAAAATTTACTTTGCAGTTGATGTTTTGCCCGAGACAGTTGCCGAGGCAATCGAATGGGGCGCAGATTTTTTCATTGCGCATCACCCACTTTTTCTTTTTGAACTCGTAGAACCAGAGCCAGGTATTGATCCACTTCCTATTGCAGCCTGGAAAGAGCGTCTTGCCACCGAGTTAAAGGCTGCGAAGATAACGCTGTTCACGGCCCATACCAATGCTGATATCGCCACTCCAGGAGTCAGCGATGCGCTTGCTGAGGCAATCGGGCTTATAAATATAGAAGCCATGCCTGAAGGTTTAGGGCGTATTGGGGAGGTAGTACGACCTGTTCCATTAAGTAAGTTTGTTGAACAAATCTCTCGAAGCATTCCAGCTGGTGCAAATGGCGTGCGCGCTACCGGAGATCCGAACCAATTAATTAAGCGCATTGCGCTTTGTGGCGGCTCAGGGGATGACCGCATTGAAATCGTGCAGGAACTTGGCGTTGATGCATATCTCACTGCCGACCTCAAGCACCACAGAGTTGCTGAAGCATTGGCAGCTGGCGCACCAGTACTCATTGATGGTGGCCATTTTGCGACCGAATGGCCCTGGCTAGCCCAAGCAGCTCGGCTCTTGGCTAATGACCTGGAGGAAGGCGGGTACGCTCGTCCTGAAATGAAAATATCGGAAATTTCAACTGACCCGTGGCGGGTGCGATGAAAGCGACCCCTCTCGATCAAGAACGGCTTCTAGAGCTACAAAAAATCGATACCCATATCCTGCAGGCTGAACATCGTCGAAACTCGCTTCCAGAGTTATCGGAGATTTCTCGTTTAGAGAGTGAGATTTCAGAGCTCACTACTCAACGAAATGAGCTCACCGTCGAACAAAGTGATATTAAACGGGAATTAGCCAAAGCCGATGAAGATGTCGAACAAGTTCGTAATCGTAAGAAGAAAGATGAAGCGCGCCTAGCATCCGGAACTGGTAGTGCAAAAGATTTAGAGAATCTCCAACACGAAGTGGCCACTCTAGAGCGAAGGATTGCAGAGTTGGAGGAGGTCGAATTAGAGGTAATGGTTCGACTCGAGGAGGTCAGCGGCAAGATTGCTGCGCTCGCCGAAGAGATAACTTCGAAGGCTGGAGAGAAAGGCGCACTCGAGGTTGTAGCAAATGAGAAATTAGATGGAATCAAGCAGGAGCTTGCAAAGTTCCACGGTGATCGCGCCGATATCAGCGCCACAATCGATAGCGAGTTGATAAAACTCTACGAAAAGATTCGAAGCGATCGAGCGGGAGTGGGCGCTGCAGAGATCGTCAGACGGCGATGCACCGGGTGCCAACTTGACCTCAATGCAGCAGATCTAGCGCGTTTTGCAGCCACTGCCATTGATGAGGTCATCAGGTGCGAAGAATGTCGGCGCATTTTGATACGGACAGCGGATTCAGGGCTCTAATGGCTCGCTTTCTTGTTGTTGAGGCCGACGGTGGTTCGCGAGGTAACCCAGGACCAGCAGGGTTTGGTGCCTTGGTTCGTGATGGCAAGAGCGGTGAACTGCTTCAAGAAATTGCAGAGACAATTGGGGTAGCTTCTAACAATGTCGCCGAATATCGAGGCTTGATTGCGGGACTCACTGCAGCACACGAAATCGATCCATCTGCACAGATCACGGTACGCATGGACAGTAAGTTGGTTATCGAACAAATGTCGGGGCGATGGCAGATTAAACATCCGGATATGCGCGAATTGGCGCTTAAGGCTCGTTCTATTCATAATCGAGAATTGATTAGTTACGAGTGGATTCCACGCGATCAAAACTCGCATGCGGATTCACTCGCTAATAAGGCCCTTGATGGCATTGCAATCGCAAGCGCTGCGCCCAAGAAGCAGATCAATTTCCTAACCGAGCGTCTTACTGGAACAGAAAAAGCCACGACAATCTATTTCGTTCGCCATGGCACCACAGATTTCACTCCTAATCGGAGATTCTCTGGGGGTGATGGAAATGACCCGGCACTTAACGAACTTGGATTACACCAAGCACAGAACGTTGCGCGAGAGATGGCAAAGATAAAGCCTGAAGTTCTAATTTCATCCCCGTTAACTCGCACTATGCAGACTGCCGCTGCCATTAGTAAGAGCACTGGGTTATCTATTGTCCAAGATGACTCATGGATCGAAATAGCATTCGGTGAGTGGGATGGATTGACCTTTACCGACGTAAAGGAGAAATACCCAGAAGATGCCCAGGATTGGCTCTCCTCAACTGCATTTGCACCTCCAGGAGGCGAGTCCTACGACCAAGTTGGCGAACGAATCGATCCAGCCATTGATGCGCTCGTTGCTGCATACCCAGAGAAGAAGATCTGTGTGGTTACACATAACGTTGTGATCCGCCAAATCGTGCGACTTACTCTCTCAGCACCAAGTCACGCAGCGTTTCACCTCGACATCGATCCCTGCAGTATCACCACGCTCTCGGTCTGGCATCGAGACGGCCTCCGCATCTTGCGCTCCTTCAGTGAAGTGGGACATCACAGAGGTTTTGAATAAGAGTGACTCATAGTGAATGAAGGCGTGTTACTGGCGCTGAAAATTTTTCTCTCGCCACTTTTGATGCTCATAGTTACGCGTTTGCAATCTCGAGAGAGCGCAGGGGCGGGCGGCAGGTTTATGGGTTGGCCATTGGTAACAGGGCCAATCATCTTCATCATCTTCTTACAAGAAGGCGCAGCATTTGCCGGTGATACTGCTCATGGAGCGCTCCTTGGGCAAATCTCACTTATCGCATTTGCATGGAGCTACGCACTAGTTGCCCTACGCGCACCTTGGTATGTATCGATTATTACTGCATCAGCAATCTATATCAGTTCGGTGTACTTGGTCAGTTTGTTGCAGGTTCCACTTTGGTTGACATTCGTTGCGTTGATTAGCGCGCTTGTTCTGGTGAATAAGTTCTGGCCAGAATATGAGTCCATTTCCACGCCACTCTCTTCGCCACGATGGGAGCTCTACCTCCGAATCGTTCTGGTCATTACCTTAGTTTTCGTTCTCTCCGAATTTTCACAAACGCTCGGGGCTGCGCTCACAGGGGGATTTTCTACCTACCCCGTCATTGCAACCATCATGGGCACCTTCAACCACAAGCGTTTTGGCGCCAGCGCTGCAATTTCAATGCACCATGGCTTAATGCAAAGGCTCTATATAACAACGATAATCCTCGGTTCCGTTGCGATACTCCTCTAGTTAGAATCAGGATATGCACGGAACTTCTCTCATCGGCAAGACCGCACTTATCACCGGTGCAGGCTCGGGAATTGGTAAAGCATGCGTAGAGGAGTTTGTGGCAGCGGGGGCGCAGATAATTGCAGTTGACCGCGATGAAATCGCGCTTGCTAAGTTGGCATCGGGTCAAGTCAAAACGATTACTGCAGATCTCTCCGAACCTGAGCGATTCTTTCCCAATAATCTTGAGGTAGATATCTTAATTAATAACGCGGGCGTGCAACATGTCGCACCAATTGAGGAATTCCCGCTCGAACAGGCAGATTTCATGCTCTCGTTGATGTTGCGCACTCCGTTCTATCTCACTCAGAAAGTCTTGCCACACATGTATAAATCGGGTTGGGGTCGCATAATCGGGATTTCAAGCATTCATGGCCATGTTGCATCACCCTTCAAGTCGATTTATGTAACGACTAAACATGGATTAGAGGGTCTGCATAAAGCGATTGCGCTGGAAGGTGGACCACATGGAGTGACTGCTAACACAATCGCTCCTTCGTATGTGCGCACCCCGTTAGTAGAAAAGCAGATTTCCAATCAAGCGCAAGTAAATGATTTGAGCGAAGCGGAGGTCATTGATCAAATCATGCTGGCCCCGGCTGCTATCAAACGCTTGATTGAACCTCAAGAAGTTGCTGCCCTTGCACTCTTCCTATGTGGCCCTAATTCTCAATCGATTACCGGGTCCTCTTTCGGAATTGATAATGGTTGGGTGGCTCGATGAGCGGAGCGGCTCTCCTGTGGAGTCCGACCTCTATCACAGAGAGTGCAATGTACAAGTTCTTGGTTCGGACCAAGAAGTTTCACGGTGGGGATTCGACCACTGATCTCTATCGATGGTCGATTGAGAAGCCCGACGAGTTCTGGGGTGAATTATGGGATTTCCTCGACGTTATCGGAGAGCGCGGCCAGCGCATTGCACTTCGTGATCCACTTCCAAAGGCGAGTTTTTTCCCAGATGCGAAGGTAAGTTATCTCGAGAATCTACTCGCGCCTAAGAGTGGCGTCACTTTGGTCCCTGAGTCTGATGTCTCAAATATCGGTAAACGCTTGACGCATGAAGGATTAGTAAGAAATATCGAGCGAGTAGTACAACTTTTTCATAGCGCTGGTGTGACTGAGGGGGATCGAGTGGTCTCGATTTTGCCGATTGGTTTTGAGGTGCTCTCATTCTTACTAGCTGGGTTTGAGACTGGGGCAATTGTTGCTGGCGCCTCACCAGAGTTTGGTGATTCCGCAATCATCTCGCGATTTAGCCAACTAGAACCCAAAGTTTTGATAGCGACGACTCAGTATGAGTGGAATGGGAAGATGTTTGATCGACGTGAGACTGTAGAAAAAGCTCTGCAGGAGATTCCGAGTATCACTCATCTCATTCTCGTTGGTGATGGTGAGATTGCAGTGTCCAACCGGGTTTCGGTTCATCGGTGGAATTCGCTCAAAGATGGGGCGAATCTGCAGCTCACCCGACGAGGATTCGATCAAGCTGCTTATGTCCTGTTCACTTCGGGAACCACCGGGGTGCCCAAGGGTTTGGTGCATCGCTCCGGTGGTGTGATGCTCAAACATCTCATGGAGCAGAAATTACATTGTGATATTCGACCAGGTGATCGGGTCTGCTTCTATTCCACAACAGGTTGGTTGATGTGGAACTGGTGT
>JBEAMN010000148.1:0-5176 GCA_041165945.1 Actinomycetota bacterium | reverse complement strand
GTAACGGCCCCAGCTCGCGCGATGACGAGATCTGCCTCCTCATAAGCAGATGCCATCTCCTCGATAAATTCTTCGGCACGGTAACTGGGATCTTGAGGGAGAGTAATTCCTCGGTTGCCGTTTCCCACGCTGTGGTGAATCGTGTAGCGATCGACGAGTGCGCCAAGTGAGTTCCAGACAGCTCGATTAATACTCGCGCTACCGGTTGATCCACCCAGGACCAAAATTCGCCGATTCTTGCCTACAAGATTTGTGTCGGAGCGCGATGATTGATGGCTCCTTGAAGCCAGTTCAATAATCCCTTTTCGTAGCGGTATCCCGATCGTCTCAGCGTTCCACGAAGCTCCAAGAGAATCGAAGTTAACAAAAACTGATTTCGCCCACCGTCGACCCAAGCGATTGGCAAATCCGGCGAGGGCGTTGGCCTCATGAATGATTATTGGCCGACCCAATATCTTGGCGGCAATGTAGATAGGTGTGGCCACATATCCGCCAAAGCCCACCACAACCTGACTCTTTCGCACGAGTGGTAGCGATTGGAGAAGTGCGAGAGCGAACTTGAAGGGAAAGATCAAGGACGAGATCGATACGGCGCGAGGTAATGGCGCTTTGGCAATGTAGCGCCATCTAAATTTTGAAACGAGAGATCGTTCTAGACCTCTCTTGGTACCGACGAACTCAATATCTAGATCTGGGTTTCGCTCCAGAAGTAATTCAGCGACGGAGATTGCTGGGCCGATATGGCCCATGGTTCCACCGGCCGCGAAGAGAACTCTGCCTGCCATCGAGAGAACACTACTTGAGGGTGCGCGAGAGTCGTTGGGCTAGTTCTTCTTTAACTGCAGGGTCGCGTAAGGCGATATTGAGCACTACGCCGAGGGCCATCAGTGTGCTGACTAGTGAAGAGCCACCGTAGGAGATCAATGGCAAAGTAACTCCGATAACTGGAATCAGCCCGGTTACCGAACCGATGTTGATGGCGATCTGGACCACCATCCATATTCCGATTCCTGCGACCAGATATTTCTCAAAGAGAGTGTGGGATTTCAGCGCCACTTTAAAGATGGTCATGATGAGAAAGAAGAAGAGGAAGAGGACAGTCAACGATCCAAGCAATCCCATCTCTTCACCAATTACTGCGAAGATGAAGTCTGTATGAGCTTCTGCAAGATTTCCCCACTTCTGTTTTCCAGCACCAAGTCCTGATCCAAAGATTCCACCTGACGCGAAGGCCATGATCGAGTGTGCTGGTTGCCATCCTGCATGCTGATAGTTCTCCTCCGAGAAAGGGTCGAGCAAGGCTTTGATTCGATAAATTCTGTTTGGCTGAGTCAAGATCATGACTACGATGAATAAACCGATTCCTCCTAAACCCATGAAGAAGTACCGCATAGAAACTCCGGATATGAAGAGGACACCGGCTGCGATTGCAGCGAAAATGATTGCCGTGCCGAGGTCCTTCCCGGCAACAATCAAACCGATGATTGCGATTAATCCTGGTAAGAGATTTTTCAGTAGATCCGAGCGGAGTCCTTGAGTGATTAACTCTTCATGCTTGGACAAAACTCCGGCAATCCAGAGCAGCATGCCAAGTTTTGCAAACTCACTCGGTTGCAAGGTGAAGCCTGCAATAGATATCCAGTTGGCATTTCCGTTGACTTCTTTGCCGATTCCCGGCAATAGAGGCAGCGCGAGGGATCCAAGCGATGCGATGAGTGAGATCGTCGAGATACGTTGTAGAAAACGAGGCGGAGTACGCATAAGCAGCGCTGCGAGAGTAACTCCCACAATAAAGAGGAGAAATTGCTTTGCAACTATCGCTACTGAGCCACGAGATTCTTGCAATGCGATCACACTTGATGCCGAGAAGACCATAAGAAGACCCAAGAGCGAGAGCAAGAGTGCGGGGAGGACGATTCCGTAAAAGCGAGTTACAGGTTTTCTCATCATGATGCCACCAACTCACGTACAGCATCTGAAAATGCTTCGCCGCGTTCGGCATATGAGGTGAACTGATCCATCGAGGCGCAAGCGGGCGCAAGAAGAACGGTATGTCCGCTCGAAGCAAGGGCCTTTGCAACAGTCACCACGTGGCGCATCAACTCTTTACCCCGAAGTCCAGGATCAGTCTCCACAATCTTCAACTGAGGTTTTTCGCGGAGCATGGCCTCTTTGATCAATGAAGCATCTGTGCCTATCAATATCACTGCTTCGATTCGCCGATGAGCGGCTCGAGCCAACTCGTCCATTGACGCCCCCTTAGCCAATCCACCTGCAATCCAGATGATCCGATCGAAAGAGAAGAGTGCAGAGAGTGCGGCATGAGGATTTGTCGCCTTGGAGTCATCAATCCACACAATCCCGTCCTGATCAAGGATCAACTCCAGGCGATGATGATCAAGCGAGAATCCTCGAAGCCCTGTTGCGATAGCGCTCGGCTCGATCTGCAGCGCCCGTGCTAAACCTGCCGCCGCTAGAGAGTTCAGAAGATTGTGCGGGGCATCCGAAGGCAGATCAGAGGCCAGAGAGAGTTCAATGGCCTCGGATTGATCTGGGACGAAGGCGCGATCGACCAAAATCTCCTCGACAAGTCCAAGTTCTCCGGGACCAGGTGTATCAAGGTGAAAAGCCACGACTTTAACGTGTGGCGCTCGCTCTTTGAGAATTTGGAAAGATTTTGCCAGCGTGGCATCAGAGATATTCACCAGCGCAAGTTTGCTCAAATGAAAAAGTTTCATCTTTGCATCTGCGTACGATTCGAAACTCCCATGCCAATCAATGTGATCCTGTGCAATATTGAGTAGCGCAACAGCTTCGAATCGAGGGAGATCACTCCAGGCCAACTGAAATGACGATAACTCGATAGCTAATACGTCAAAACCATTCTCGAGAGATTCGATTACTGTTCGCCCAACATTTCCGCAGGCAACTCCATTCACTCCACTTGCCTTGAAGATGCTCTCTACCATCTGAATGGTCGTGGTCTTGCCATTTGTTCCGGTGAGGGCAATCCACTTTTGATGAGGCGCAAGAGTTGCCTTCACCTTCCAAGCAAAATCAATCTCGCTGAGAACGTGGACCCTTAACCTGCGAAGTTCTTCGATTAAAGGATGATCGAGGCGCCAGCCGGGGCTCACTACTGCAATCGTCTTCTCTCCATCAATTCCCTGAGGAATATCTCGCTTTGCAGTTGAATCTCGTTCATCGATTATCTCAACCGGATATCCATGACGTGTGATGAAATCGAAGAGCGCTCGTCCCGTGACTCCCGCGCCAATGACCAGGAAGTTTTTTCCTTCGAATTCGGACCCGATGCTCATGGGGAAATGTGTGGTGGCTTTAGCCAACGACCCAATCTGCATAGAAGAGACCGAGGCCTAGCGCCATTGCGATCCCAGCGATAATCCAGAACCTGACCACGACGGTGACCTCACTCCATCCGAGAAGTTCGAAGTGATGGTGAAGCGGTGCCATCTTGAAAACGCGTTTCCCGCCGGAAATCTTGAAGAATCCAGTCTGGATGATGACCGAGAGGGTGATGATGACAAAGAGCCCACCGAGTGCCACCAGAAGAAGTTGTACTCGAAGCGTGAGTGCTAGTCCCGCTAGTGCAGCACCGATTGCGAGAGATCCGGTGTCACCCATGATGATCCGAGCAGGTGATGTGTTCCACCAAAGGAATCCCGCAAGAGATCCGGCGAATGCTGCAGCTAGTACTGCCAAATCAAGTGGGTCACGTACTTCATAACACTTCAATGACGGTTCCAGAGCGCAGCTTTGCCCAAATTCCCAAACACCGATCAGTACGAATGCTAGGAAGGAGAGAATCGCCGCTCCCGAGGCAAGTCCATCTAATCCATCGGTGAGATTCACGGCATTGCTAGTTCCTAGAATCATCAGAATCGCAAGAGCAATGACTGCAACAACCCCGAGTTCGATTGATGTATCGCGAACTGTGGAGAGGTTTGTCGAGATAGGAGTAAGGCCCCGCTCATCTGGAAACTTTGTCGCGGCAAAAGCGAAGCCACCTGATATCAAGATCTGACCAAGAAGTTTCATTCTCGCCGGCAGTCCCTTTGAATTCTGTCGTGAGATCTTCAACCAGTCATCGAGGAATCCCACCAATGCGATAGCGATAACGAGGGCAAGGACTAATAGCGCTGAGGTCGTCAGTGGAACACCGATAAGCAGGTGTGAAATAAGGTAACCCAGAGTTGCCGCGATGACGATCGCGATTCCGCCCATCGTGGGAGTGCCACGCTTTGCCAGGTGAGTTGATGGACCATCTTCGCGAATCACTTGGCCATAACCGCGTGCAGCGAAAACTTTGATGAGTGATGAGGTGAGCAGGAAACTCAGAAGAAATGAGAAGGCGCCTGCGAGCAGGATTCCTCTCATGCGAGCCCTCTCTCAGATTCGATACTCTTCAAATATTCGATGAAATCTGATGCCAATAGTTCCAGACCCTCTGCACGGGAAGCCTTGAACAACACGCAATCACCTGGCTCGACATAGGAAAAAAACGCCTTCGCAGAGTCGCGAGATTCGGCCGCTAGCCAATCACCATGATCTCCCTCGAGGTAGCGCTTTTCATCGATTGCTACGAGGTAGTCGATACCTAATTGAGCAGCGAAATCGCCAACTTCTCTATGGAGCGAATCCGACTGGACGCCAAGTTCATGCATCGTGCCAAGAAAGGCAAAGCTTCGTCCGCCTCGCTCTTGGGCCATCAGCGCTGTGGTGCGAAGCGCGCCAGCCATGCTCTCTGGATTGGCATTGTAAGAATCATTGATGATCATTACACCAGCGATCTCACTCATCTCCATTCGCCATTTGCTTTCAGGTTTGAATGTCGTCAAGCCAGTTGCAATCTCGTTATCACTGAGTCCTAATGTGAAAGCTACCGCAGCGGCTGCAAGTGCATTCGCGACATGGTGCGCGCCCGCGATACCTAACTCAACGGCCTCTCGCCCATGAGGTGTAACCAGCTCGAAATGGGCAAAGCCCGATCTCATTTCGACATCGGTCGCCCTGATCTCTTCCACTCCACTCTCACCAAATCGAATCACCTTCAGATCACTTCGACTCTCTGCCATCTTTGGCGTGAATTCGTCATAAGTACCGAGGATTGCAACCCCACCTGGTTGGATTCCCATGACTAACTCAGACTTCGCTC
>JBEAMN010000147.1:0-9827 GCA_041165945.1 Actinomycetota bacterium | reverse complement strand
GGAGTTGATCTGGTCAAATTTGGGGTTTCAATTTCTAGAAACTCCGACTCCTCCATCACCCGCCTGATGACAGAGGTAACTTTGGATCTGGTTCGCAGCGCCTTGGCAGGGCCCTCACGCCGAAGATCTAGATAGCGATATTTCAAACGAGTCTCTTCATTTGCTTCAACTCGATCGCCACTATCGATAGGAAATGGCAGTGGTGCAGCTTCGCTCAAAACGGTGAGCTCCTCGCACAAAACTTCGATTTCCCCCGTAGGAACATTTAAGTTTTCGTTTCCGGCAGGTCGTCGTCGGACCTTTCCTGCTACGCGCACGCACCACTCTGCACGAAGAGCAGCGGCTACCGATTCATCGCTAATGACTACTTGAACCCATCCCGATGCATCGCGAAGATCGATGAAAGCAACACCACCATGATCTCGCCGGCGCGCGATCCAACCAGCCAGAACTACCGGCGCTCCTTCTTGAGAGAGTGAGAGTAAACCTGCCTTATGTGAACGCACTAGTTCCCCTTCGATCGCTTAACCGCGTTACCGAGCAACGTAGCCAATTCCGCGAGCCTAACTGATTGAACCTGACCAGTACCAAGTTCCTTTAATTCAACGGTTCCGCTCTGACTCTCTCGTTCACCAAGAACAAAGGCAAATGTAGCCCCAGATTTATCTGCAGCTTTCATCGCACCTTTAAGCGAGCGATCGCCAAAAGCGAAGTCGATACGTAAGCCAGCACTTCGCAGCTCTGCTCCAATTCGAAAAGCCTCTAACTCCCACTCTCGTGCAAGGGGAATGATGAAACATGCAAGGGTTAGCTCTTCGGGAATGTCTATCCCTTCGGCTTGGCATGCCAACATCACGCGGTCAATACCAATCCCAAAACCAATCCCCGAGAGCGGCTGACCACCTAGTGATTCCATTAATCCGTCATAACGTCCACCACCACCTATGCCCGATTGGGCTCCTAATTGTGGGTGGACAAATTCGAAAGTGGTTTTCGTGTAGTAATCCAGACCTCGAACCAGTCTCGGGTCGATCTCATATCCAATTCCTAGAGCATCTAAACCTTGTTGAACTTTCGAGAAATCTTCGCGAGATTGCGGATTGAGCGAGTCAAGGATATTTGGCGCCTTGGCAAGCGCACTAATCATCTCTGGCCTCTTATCATCAAGAATTCGAAGAGGATTGATCCGAGCTCGTTCTTTAGTCGCTTCATCGAGATCAAGTGTGCTCAAAAATTTCGATAACTCTAATCGATATGCATTTCTACTCTCGAAATCTCCGAGTGAATTGATTACTAACTTAAATCCCCTAAGACCAAGGTTTGCAAAACCTTTCATTGCGATCGAGATAACCTCAACATCTACCAGCGGATCATCGCTACCTATAGCTTCAATGCCCACTTGATAAAACTGGCGATAGCGTCCTGCTTGAGGACGTTCTGCGCGGAAGAAAGGGCCGTTGTAGAAAACTTTGACCGGAAGTTGCCCTCGATCCATTCCACTTTCGATAACTGCACGCATCACGCCAGCCGTTCCTTCAGGACGCAAGGTGAGCGATCGATCTGCGCGATCGGTGAAGGTATACATCTCTTTGGAGACTACATCGGTAGCTTCTCCAACTCCGCGAGTGAATACTTCGGTCTCTTCAAATATGGCAAGCTCCATCAATTGATAATTGGCAAGGCGGGCAGGAGCAAGTAGCGCTTCACGGACGCGCTCAAATTGCGCAGATGCCGGAGGTAAATACTCTTTAACCCCTTTTGGCGCCTGATATTTCATCCCAATCGTCCCTCCATAGCAGCGCGAAGGAACGAGTTGTTTCGACGCTCCGCTCCGATGGTTGTTGTTCGGCCATGCCCTGGCAGAACTATGACCTCATCGGGCAAGGGGATAATTTTCGCACGCAAACTAGATTCCATGTCGCTCAACGAACCCAGAGGTAGGTCGGTTCGCCCTATGGAGCCAGCAAAGAGCACATCCCCCGAAACCAGATACTCACCATTAATCAGGGCTACAACCGAGCCTGGGGTATGGCCAGGCGCGTGGCGAATGGTCAGGCTAAGGCCCGCCAACTCAATCGATAACCCATCGGAAAGTTCCACCACCTCATCAGGTTCGGTGAAGGTGATCTCTCTGGGAATCATCGCTTGAGTACTTTTGGTCAACGCCCGCTCGGGATTGGCCAGCAACGCTCGATCATCGCTATGAACAAAGGCAGGAATCCTCTGGCTTTCGCACAAAGGGGCGATTGAGAACATGTGGTCAAGATGGCCATGAGTAATGAGGGCAGCAATCGGGCGAAGGCGCAGCTCCCGGCATCGATCCAGTAACGCCTGATGTAGGTAGGGATCTCCAATACCAGGATCTACGATGAGCCCTTCGCCGCTGCCAGCCTGGGAGAGAATCCAGCAATTGGTGGCAAATGCCTTGGCAATCACCCGATCGATGAGTACCCCACTGCCGGTAATTTCTGCCATTTGAGAGCGACCACCTCTTCCCACTACTCTAAAGCACCCTCACGGTTAGCCATCCCGGCAGACCAGAGGAAGAACTCGAATCGTACTTACTACAGCGAACCCGCAGGCGGGCCCCGCGCAAAGGAGCAAGAGATGTCAGATGGATTGGTTTCGGCAGCAAGCGCCCTCATCGGAGATCCCGCTCTCTTTGGTCGCGTAGGCGATGATGGAACGGTTTATGTATGGACTCGCCATGGCGAGAAACCGGTCGGCTCATATCCAGGAAAGAGCAAAGAAGAGGCCCTGGCCTACTTTGTCCGAAAATTCGAACAACTCGCCTCTGAGATTGCTCTGACCGCAGCGCGTGTACGTAGTGGTGCGATGGTCCCGAGCGATGCAGACCAAGCGGTAGCGCGTCTTCGTGAGCAAGTAGCAACAGTTAATGCGGTAGGAGATCTTGCCGCACTTGCAATGGCGGTAGAACAGATTCCACCGCTAATTGATGAACAACGCGCCGCTTATGCGACTAAGAAGGCTCTTGCAGCGCAGGAACGTGCAGCGCAACGGGTGGTAACTCGCGAAGCGAAAGAGAAACTTGTCGCCGAAGCAGAAGAAGTTGCCGCGAAAGATAATTGGAAGATTTCCGGTGATCGTTTAAAGGAATTGCTCGACCAATGGAAATCATTGCCACGTATTGAGAAAGCGGCAGATGAAGAGCTATGGAAGCGTTTCTCTGCTGCCCGGAACGGCTTTGACCGTCGACGCCGAACCCATTTTGCAAAGCTTGCAAGCGTGAATGATGCCGTCGCCCAGGCCAAAGAGGCAATCGTTGCTGAGGCCGAAAAATTGGCGACCTCTCGCGATTGGGTAAATACCGCAAAACGTTACGCGGCGCTGATGAATGAGTGGAAGAACTCGGGACGTGGTTCCAAGAAGAGCGATGATGCGCTCTGGGCACGGTTTCGAGCAGCTCAAGAACAATTCTTCAATGCGAAGAAAGCAGACCTTGATAAGCGCGACTCGTCCAACGCGACAAATCTTGCTGCTAAGCAAGCGCTCCTCGTGGAATTAGAGGCCCTGCTGCCAATTACAAGCGCCAATTTTGCCGAGCAGAAGCGGAAATTCCGTGACCTTCTGCAGAAATGGGAGCGAATTGGCAATGTTCCTCGCGATCAACGCGATGCCCTTGATTTAAGGCTTGGCGCGGTCGCTGGCGAAATTCGCATCTTTGAAGATGAAGAGAAACGCAAGAGTGATCCGAGCGCCAAGGCGCGCGCAAATGATGTAGTTCGCCAACTGAGCGAAGCGATTGCGAATTATGAAGCAACAGCGCTCAAGGCTGAGGCGGCTGGAGATACAAAAAAGGCTCTTGCTGCGAGGGAATCAGCAGCTGCGCGACGAGTCTGGCTTGAAGAGGCCCAGCGCTCGCTCGCTACCTTCTCTTAATTAGTTATTAGTTACTCGATAAACGTCATACACGCCAGCCACGGCTTTCACTGAACGCAACACTGCATCGAGGTGACTTGCATCTGCCATTTCAAAGGTGAACTTTGAGAAAGCAGTTCGATCTTTTGCGGTCGACACTGAAGCATGCAGAATATTCACCGCATTATCCGAGAGCGCTTTTGTAACATCAGAAAGCAAGCGTGCTCGATCCAATGCTTCCACTTGGATATTTACGAGGAAGACCGAATTTGCTCCCGGACTCCATCTGACTTCTACGAAGCGATCTCCCTGATTTAATTGGAGATCGGCAACATTGATGCAATCTGCGCGATGTACTGAAACTCCGCTTCCTTTTGTTATGAAGCCAGTTATGGCATCACCAGGTACGGGTGTGCAACATCGGGCAAGTTTCACCAACAAATCCTCTGCTCCTACGACCTCTACTCCGCTATCGCTTTTGCGCGTCCGCTGCTTAACAGGTTCGAGATTGGTATCTAAGCTGGCGAACTCCTGTTCGTCGCTACCCAGCAAGTGCAATAACTTCTCCACCACTGATGCCGCACTGACATGGCCATCCCCTACTGCTGCATAGAGCGCAGTGATGTCGGGATATTTCATCTCATGGGCAAGTTCTAAAAGTGAAGCACCTGCAAAAATCTTTTGTAGAGGTGCGCCCTGTTTGCGCAGTTGACGAGCGATCGATTCCTTGCCTGCGTCGATTGCCTCCTCTTTTCGCTCTTTTGTGAACCATGCTTTGATCTTCGAGCGAGCTCTGGGGCTTTGTACAAAATTGAGCCAATCTCTACTTGGCCCAGCGTTCTCTCCCTTGTTTGTTACTACCTCGACAACATCTCCGTTGGCCAAAGGGGTGCCAAGAGAGACGAGGCGACCATTTACTTTTGCACCCACGCAACGATTACCGATTTCGGTATGGACCGCGTAGGCAAAATCAACGGGTGTTGAGCCGGCAGGGAGAGCGATCACGCTCCCCTTAGGCGTGAATATGAAGACCTCTGGAGTCCCTAGGTCAAACCGTAACGATTCAAGAAATTCCTCTGGATCTGCCGTCTCTTTCTGCCATTCGTGCAACTGCTTGAGCCATGCCATCTCCGGCTCATTTGTGCCTCGGTTCCCTGACTTATATTTCCAGTGCGCTGCGATACCAAATTCTGCTCGTCGATGCATTTCATGGGTTCGAATTTGAATCTCAATAGCACGTCCATCCGGTCCAATCACTGTTGTATGTAATGATTGATAGAGATTAAATTTTGGCATTGCTATGTAATCTTTGAAGCGCCCTGGGACCGGGCTCCAATGGGCATGTATTGCACCCAAAACCCCATAGCAATCCTTTACATCATTAACCAACACGCGAACTCCGGTGAGATCGTAGATTTCGTTGAATTCGCGTCCACGCACCACCATCTTTTGATAGATCGAGAAGTAATGCTTGTATCGACCAGTAACAACTGCTTCAAACTCACCTGATAGCTGCCCACGAATTTCCGCAATCACCTTGTCGGTATGCTCTTTCCGTTCGCTCTGCCTCTGAGCTACCAGGCGTGTGATTTCTTCATACTTCTTCGGTTCTAGCGCGGCAAATGCAAGATCCTCTAGCTCCCACTTGATGGCGTTCATACCCAATCGATGAGCTAGAGGCGCGTATATGTCGAGAGTTTCGCGCGCCTTCCGAGAGACCGTCTCCGAATCGAGATGCTTCCATGTTCGTGCGTTATGTAGTCGATCCGCTAATTTGATGACCAAGACCCGTATGTCACGAGACATCGCAATGACCATCTTGCGCACAGTCTCTGCCTCTGCATCTGGGCCATAGACCACTCGATCCAATTTCGTCACGCCATCGACGAGATCTGCTATTTCAGTACCAAAGTCTTCTCGCAATTGGATGAGGGAATATGGGGTATCTTCCACGGTGTCGTGCAAGAGAGCAGCGATTATTGTTTGGGTATTCATGCCAAGTTCGCTCAAGATCTCTGCTACTGCTACTGGGTGGGTGATGTAAGGCTCCCCAGATTTGCGTGATTGACCCTGGTGTGCACGCTCTGCGATTTCATATGCGCGCACGATTTTCTCGCGATCGCTACCTTGTGATTCCAGCGATGCGAGTAGTGGGGCAAGCAGTGTTGCGGTCGCCATGGTTACAAGGGTACGCCGATGGAGTGGTTACCGCTTTTTCTTCGCTTTAGCGCCTTTGCTCGCTTTATTCTTCTGTCGCTTTGGTTGGTTACGTGGACCTCGGACTGCTTCGCCCGCCACGCTAACTTCAGCTTCAACAACCTGTCCTGAGGCGACTTTGTTGCTCCGATTTTGAACCCGTTTTGCCAGAGCTTGCATTGCCGGTTCACGTTCGCGCATTGCTGCCAAGAAGGGCGTTGCTACGCAGATTGACGAATATGTACCGACAGCCAAACCGATAAGGAGCGCTAAGGAGAGATCCTTAAGCGTTCCAGCGCCAAGGACTCCCGCTCCGACGAACAAGATAGCGCCAACTGGAAGAAGTGCCACAATAGAAGTGTTGATGGAACGAACCAAAGTCTGGTTAACCGCAAGGTTTGCTGCTTCGGAATAGGTCGAGCGAGATCCGCCGGCAATTCCACGAGTGTTCTCTCGAACCTTATCGAAGACCACAACTGTGTCGTAGAGCGAATAGCCAAGAATGGTGAGGAATCCGATAACTGTTGCTGGAGTTACTTCAAAGCCCACCAGCGCATAAATTCCAATAGTGATGAAGACATCATGGAAGAGCGCAATAATCGCAGCAATTGCCATTTTAGGTTCGAATGCAATAGATAAGAAGATAATGATCACGATGAGGAAGACCACTAATGCAGTTGCTGCCTTTCGCGTGATTTCTTGCCCCCACGAGGGACCAATCAATCTCGTGTCGATATCAGCCCTGTTAACTCCAAAAGTTTTCACGAGGACATCGAGCACTTTGCTGGATTGAGCAGAGGTGAGTTCACCAGTTTGAATTCTGACCTTTGTATCTCCAACGGTCTGGATAATGGGATCGCCTGGCACATCCGCTTGACCCATTGCAGAGCGGACTTCTGGGACGGTTAAGCCAGACTTGTTCAGTACAAATTCGGATCCACCTTTGAATTCGATTCCCAATTCAAGTCCGCGAACGCCCAAAACGAGTATGGATGCAATCATCAAAATCGCGGAGAGCGCATACCAACGACGACGGTTCTCTACGAAGTTAAAGGATTTCTCGCCACGATAGAGGCGGTCTCCAAAAGACAACTTGGTCGTCATGATTGCCTTCCTGCCATAGTTCCATGAACGACTTTGTGAGAGTCAAGTCCAGAAAGCTTGTGCCCTGAAGCAAAGAAGTTCACATTCGCCAACAGAGTGATAATTGGTTTGGTAAAGAGGAATATCACTATGAGGTCGATCAATGTGGTCAAGCCCAACATGAAAGCAAAGCCTCGAACACCGCCTATAGCAAAGATGAAGAGGAGGGCTGCCGCAATCAAGGAAACTACATCCGAAATAATGATTGTTCGTCTTGCTCGTATCCATGCACTCTCAACAGCCGAGCGAAGCGAACGTCCCTCTCGAATCTCGTCACGAAGACGTTCAAAATAGATGATGAAAGAGTCGGCTGTGATACCCACGGCGACAATGGCTCCAGCAATACCCGCCAATGTGAGTGTGAAGCCGAGATTCTTGCCGAGAATTACAGCGGACATCCACAACATAAGCGCTGCCAAACCAAGTGAACCTAGAGTCACCATTCCAAGGGCCCGGTAGTAAAAGAGTGAATACAGAACAACGAGGAGCAATCCAAGGGCTCCCGCTAAAATGCCTGCTCGTAGTTGATCGCTGCCCAGAGTTGGAGAAATTTGTTGCACCTCGCCACGATCGAAAGCAAGGGGCAAAGAACCATACTTGAGGACATTTGCTAGATCGCTAGCCTCTTGTTGGGTGAAGTTTCCTGTGATTTGCGCTTGGCCACCGAGAATCGCATCGATGATTCGTGGCGCTGATACAACAAGGCCATCGAGGACGATTGCTACCTGGTTTTGTGGTGCGGTCAACGAGACAACTCTCTGAGTAATCTCACCAAACTTCTTAGTTCCCTCTCGATTGAAATCAAGGGAAACAAACCAACCACCGGTTCCCTGTTGATCGATTGCCGAGGTCGCTCCCCGAACTTGACGACCGAGAACTTCTGCTGGCCCAAGTACATACCGAGCAGTTCCATCACGATCGCAGGTCACTAATGGTTGATCAGGATTATCGCCACCGCCAACGAGGTTCTTTTCATCGGTGCAATCCAACGCGGCGAACTTCTGGGAAAGTTCATCGCTTACTTGCGCAGCGACTGGATCTGCAGAGCCTTCAGGAGCAGCAGTGGTGTTAGGAGTAACAATTGGCTCTGGTGTTGCTGCAGGAGCAGGATCTGAATGTCGAATAGCGCTCTTCGTTAATTTGCTACCGGATGGCGCAGGAGTTGCTGCTGCGTCACCTGAAGGCGAAGCTGCGGGTGCTGGAGCCGGTGGCGCTTCAACTGCGCTTCCTACTGCAAGTACTTGTCGGAAACGTAACTCGGCAGTCTGTCCAACAAGGTCTACTACTCGCTCACCCGTTTCGCCGGGAACGGAAATCACAATCTGACGGTTGATGCCACTGCCTTGCGCGACAACTTCACTCTCGGCTACACCGAGTGAGTTCACGCGCTGGCGAATAATTTCGACCGCTTGATCGATCGCCGCAGCGGTAACGGTGCCAGAGGTGCCATCGATTCGAGGCTGGAGAACCACGCTTGTTCCACCCTGGAGATCCAGGCCGTAACGAATCTTGCTCTCCCCTTGGAGGAAGATGACTGAAGCCCCTGCAATCAGAATGACCAGAAGGGCGACAATGGCGCGACCTGGCCGTGAAGTGGAGGTAGACACAAGGCGGGAGTCTAGGGGCCTTTTCTAGCCTGGTCTAATCACCAAAGGTCAGAGGAATCTCCACAGTTGATGGTGGAACCAACCCCAGGTGCTTCCATGCGCTCGCCGTTGCCATTCTCCCCCGGGGGGTCCTGGCCAAGAAACCAGAGCGGAGGAGAAAGGGCTCACACACGCTCTCTATCGTCTCGCTCTCCTCCCCGACCGACATCGCCATGGTCGTCAATCCCACAGGTCCGCCATTAAATCGCTCGATAATCGCGCGCAAGAGAGAGCGATCAAGTCGATCTAATCCACGCTCGTCGATTTCATAGAGCTCGAGCGCCGATCGCACGTCATCACAACTGAGCGCTCCGCCGGAGCCATGTACATCTCCATAGTCACGCACTCGACGCAAAAGGCGGTTGGCTATCCGAGGTGTGCCACGCGAACGAGAAGCAATCTCGCTGAGTGCTGCGCTTTGCATTTCAATCCCCAGTAATTGTGCGCTTCGGGAGACAACCTCCTCTAACTCTGACTCTTCATAAAAATCGAGTTGTGCAGTGAAACCAAAGCGATCACGTAATGGGCTCGGCAATAACCCTGCTCGAGTCGTTGCTCCTATCAGAGTGAATCTCGGCAACTCAAGCGGTATCGCGGTAGAACCTGGTCCTTTACCTACGATGATATCGACTCGAAAATCTTCCATCGCCAAGTACAACATCTCTTCAGCAGGACGGGACATTCGATGAATCTCATCGATAAAGAGAATTTCCCCTTCGGTAATTGAAGAGAGAATCGCTGCAACATCACCTGCGCGTTGCAAAGTTGGACCGCTCGTGAGCCTGATACCAGCGCCAATTTCCTGTGCAACGATATGCGCCAACGTAGTTTTACCTAGTCCTGGTGGACCTGCGAGAAGTATGTGGTCAGTTATGTGCCCACGCTTCTTCGATGCGGATACCACAAGATTAAGTTGATTTTTTATTCGTTTCTGACCGATGAACTCTGCAAGCCTTTTCGGGC